>NZ_CAUGIN010000036.1:0-29405 GCF_959599685.1 Lachnoclostridium phocaeense | reverse complement strand
ATGGAATTCCTGTCAATGATAAGAGAATCCTGAGAATCTGCCGTAAAATCGGAGTTCAAATATTATGTGGGGATAGAAGTGCACAAAGTTTATTTAAGTGCGATCCTGGATTTGTGTGACCGCAGGATTGTTTCATATAAGATCAGTAATCATAATGATAATGCACTTGTTATGGATACCTTTGATCAGGCGGTAAAGATAGAGCCAGATGCGCATCCGCTTTTTCATTCGGACCGAGGATTCCAATATACCAGCCAGGCTTTCTATCTTCGTCTGAAGAAGCACCATATGAAACAAAGTATGTCCAGAGTCGCACACTGTATAGACAATGGTCCAATGGAAGGATTCTGGGGAATCTTAAAACGCGAGATGTATTATGGGAAATGCTTTACATCAAGAGAAGAATTAATCCAAAGCATCCAGAACTATATTGAATACTATAACAATCGACGTTTGCAACGTAAATTACATATAATGACACCAATGGCATTTCATGAACTTACACTACAGGTAGCATAAAAATACCGCCAGCCGGTTATCGGCTGACAGAGAAAAATTTATCATTTTTCATTGTCCTCTTGACGGGTAGCACACCATCTTTTAATAATTCAGAAACAAAACATAAACATTTTGGTAGTATACTGAGAGCATGAAAAAAACGGAGGGCTGAGAAGATGATACACATTCTTGTGGTGGAGGATGACGAGAGGCTGAACCGGATCGTCTGCACCTATTTAAAAGACAGCGGATTTGAAGCGAAAGGATGCCTGGGGGCGGAGGAGGCGTACGAGGAGATGTACAGCCAGCTCTACGATCTGATCGTCTCGGACATCATGATGCCTGGCATTGACGGGTTTGAGTTTGCCCGGACCGTGCGCAGGGTGAATAAAAGGATCCCCATTCTCTTTATGTCCGCTAGGGATGATCTGCCCTCCAAACAGAAAGGGTTTCAGCTGGGGATCGATGACTACATGGTAAAGCCTGTGGACCTGGACGAACTTGTGCTGCGGGTCCGGGCGCTTCTGCGTCGGGCCAATATTGATATGGAGAGGAAGATCACGGTAGGAAACCTTACGCTGGATGCGGACGGCATGAGCGCCGAGGTGGACGGGGAGGAGATCTCCCTTACGACCCGGGAGTTCAACATCATCTACAAACTTTTATCTTATCCGAAGAAGACATTTTCCCGTGCCCAGCTTATGGATGAATTCTGGGACGTGGACAGCGATACAAGTCTCCGGGCCGTGGATGTGTACATGACAAAGCTCAGAGCCAAGCTTTCCGACTGCGATGGTTTCAAGATCGTCACGGTGCGGGGGCTGGGATATAAGGCGGTGCTGCAATGAGTATGGAGAGGGAGAAAAGAACAGGCAGACGGGATGGAAGAGACGGAGAGCGCATGATAAAGGACAGTCTTTTTCCCATCTC
Source organism: Lachnoclostridium phocaeense (assembly GCF_959599685.1). Taxonomy (NCBI): domain Bacteria; kingdom Bacillati; phylum Bacillota; class Clostridia; order Lachnospirales; family Lachnospiraceae; genus Lachnoclostridium; species Lachnoclostridium phocaeense. Next base: position 27,977 of record NZ_CAUGIN010000036.1, on the reverse strand, counting down.
GCTTTTTGGTATATTTCTGGGAGTGCTTTTTCTCATGTCCGGGATCCATGTAGGACTGGTGGTGCTGATGAACCGGCTGAACTGGAGCGAACTGGTTCAGACGCTTGTCCCTATGGCCTACTGGAGCGTTGTGGCGGGCGGCTTGACCCTGTTTACGAGAAAAAAGATCCGGAATACATACGAGGAGCCGCTTCACCGGCTGGCCAGGGCTACGGAGCAGGTGGCGGGAGGAGATTTCTCCGTCTATGTGCCCACAGTTCACACGTCCGCCCGGCTGGATTATCTGGATGTGATGATCCTGGACTTCAATAAGATGGTGGAGGAGCTGGGGAGCGTGGAGACACTGAAGACGGATTTTGTGTCCAATGTCTCCCACGAGATGAAGACGCCCATTGCTGTCATTAAAAATTATGCGGAACTTCTGCAGACAGGAAAAGGTACCAGGGAAGAACAGATGGAGTATGCCCGGGGGATCGAGGAGGCGGCCGTGAGGCTGTCGGATCTGATCAGCAATATTCTCCGTCTGAACAAGCTGGAGAACCAGAGGATCGACCCGGAGATAGAACAGTATGACCTTTGCGCCCAGCTGGAGGACTGCATCCTTCAGTATGAGGAGATGTGGGATGAAAAGGAGCTGGATCTGGAAGTGGACATGGAAGAGCGGGCGCCGGTGCAGGCAGACAGAAGTCTGATGGAGCTTGTGTGGAACAACCTGCTCTCTAATGCAGTGAAATTCACAGAACCAGGCGGCAGCGTGAAAGTGCGCCAGAGAACGACAGAAGAGTATGTGGAGGTGTCGGTGACGGATACTGGCTGCGGTATGAGCAGTGAGAGTGTCCGGCACATTTTTGATAAGTTTTACCAGGGGGATACTTCCCATTCCGGGGAGGGAAACGGCCTGGGCCTTGCCCTTGTGAAGAGAGTCCTTGTTCTCATGAACGGAGATATCCATGTGGAGAGCAGACAAGGGGAGGGGAGTACTTTTACTGTGCGGCTTCCCCTGCCCGGTGACAAAGAAGACAGACCGGAGGTGACAGAGCTTTGAGTGAGGGAAAAAGAAGAGGCTTTATAGGGTATGAGTATAAAGAGGTGACAGCGGATCAGGGACAGCTATCCTTTCTCATGGACGGGTATGGGAACTTCGGCTGGGAGCCGGACGAAAATGTTATGCCCTGCACACTGGAAAAATATCCTGAGAGGGCAGGAAAAGGAGGGCACAGGAAAGTGCTGCTCCGGCTGAAGAGAGACAGAAAGATCATCAACAAGACAGAGCTGACCAGGCTCCAGCGGAACTTTGAGGCCTGCGTGGCGGAGATCGCCCACCTGGAGAAGGAAAAGACTGCCGGACCTTCCGCCATCGCGGTGACGACAGGGATCATCGGAACTGCGTTTATGGCGGGAGCGACATTTGCGGTGACAGCGCCTGTGCCTCAAGTCATTCTTACCATCATACTGGCCATCCCCGGCTTTGCCGGCTGGATCGCGCCCTGGTTTCTGTACAGGAGAGGTGTGAGAAGGCAGACGGAGAAGATTACGCCTCTGATTGAAGAAAAATACGATGAGATCTACGAGATCTGCGAGAAAGGAAGTAAACTGCTGAATTGACAGGGGTTAAGGTTTCTGGAAGAAAGAAGGGGTAAAGATGTGGCTTTTATATGCGGCGGGCTCCGCGTTCTTTGCCGGGGTTACATCCGTTCTGGCAAAGTGCGGGATACGGAAAACAAATTCCACCGTGGCTACGGCTGTGCGCACGATGGTCATACTGGTCTTCTCGTGGGTTATCGTCCTGGCTGCCGGATCGGCAGATCAGATGCGGGACGTCAGCGGGAGGACTTTTGTCTTTCTCATCCTCTCGGGAGCAGCAACAGGAGCCTCCTGGCTCTGCTATTACCGTGCTCTCCAGGAGGGGCCGGCCAGCATTGTGGCGCCCATAGACAAGCTGAGTGTGGTTGTCACGGCAGCATTTTCCTATTTTGTCTTTGGGGAAAAGTTAAGCCGCCGGGCGCTGGCGGGACTGCTCCTTCTGACGGCCGGAACCGTGGCCATGGCATTCATGTAAAGAGCAAAACTATAAAAAGAAGATCACTCTTCCACCGGGATCAGGTTGCTGACGTAAGGGCGCTTTCCGGAGAGCACATCGTCATAGAACTCCTGCTTCCAGTCAATGTAGTCCACACAGCCCTTCAGCTCCTCGATGGAGGAGAGGAGGGCTTTTCTTTTCTGCACAAGCAAGAGCTGGAAAAATGGAAAAGATATGGACAGCAGACGGATTTTTAGAGGATCAGAAAGCGGGGAAACAGGGACGCCCCTATGTGATCTGCCATATTCTGAGCGCCCTGGACGGTAAAATCACAGGCACGTTTATGAGGACTGAGTCAGCGGCAGAGGCCTCGGAACAGTATGCGGATATCAGAAGCGGACTTCACGCCCGAGCCTGGCTGTACGGAACCTCCACCACCAGAGAGTTCATCGGAGGCAGTAAAGCTGTACTGAAGGAGCGGGCAGGAAATGTCCCGGATGGCGATTTCATAGCGGAGGCGCCGGAAAAATTCTACTTTGTATCCGTAGATACAGAAGGGATTATCGGCTGGCAAGACGGAACATTCCGAAAGGAGGGGCGTCCGGACGCACATGTCATTGAAGTGCTGACAGAAAAGACACCCCTGCAGTACCGCTCTTATTTGCGAGAGCGGGGCGTGTCCTACATCCTTGCCGGAAAGGACAGCCTGGACTGCCGGGAGGCAGTGCGGAAGCTGGGAGAATACTGGGGCATTGAGGCGATCCTTGTCTGTGGCGGCGGGACTATCAACTGGACTTTTGTACAGCAGGGGGCGGCAGATGAGCTGAGCCTTGTGTTGGCTCCGGCTGCAGACGGGGAGAGTGAGACTGTGACTGTGTTTGAGCGGTCGCCGCTCCTTACTGCGTCAGTGCCCGTGGAGTTTGCACTGAAGCAGGTCCAGGTGTTGGAAAAGGGCGCACTGTGGATGCGGTATGGAATCAAACAGTAAAAAGCAGAAATCCTTCCCGTATGAGAGAGAATACAAAAAGAAGCTGCATATCACAGCAGCTTCTTTTTGTATTCCGTCCCCCACTCTTCCATGGCATCCAGGATAGGTTTCATGGACTGCCCCAGGGGAGATAGGGCATATTCTACTCTGGGTGGCACCTCCGGGTAGACGGTGCGGGTGATGATCCCGTCCTCCTCCAGGGCCCGGAGGCTGTCGGTCAGCACCTTCTGACTAATACCCTCCAGATCCTTTCGCAGCTCATTGAAGCGCCAGGGGCGCATAAAGAGATTTCTGAGGATCAACAGCTTCCATTTGCTCCCGATGAGCTGGACTGTGGTAGCTACCGGGCAGGCCGGCATTTCTTCTTTTGTCTTCATGCAGATCACCTCAACTGTCTTCAATAGTTTAAAATCGAATATTACATCTAAATTATAGTGTAATATGCTGGATCGCGCAACAGGAAAGAAGGAACGTCCTAAGTCACTTTCAGGTAACCATGTAACAAAAAAGTGCGCACTTTTTTCATGTAATCACTTGTGTTACAATCAGGATATCATATGAGTGCGTTCGTTTCCTCCCGGAATGGGAGAACGCAGCGGAAAGAGGAGGCAGATGTTTGTGTTTGCAGGAAAATGGACACAGAAACCAGAGGAGACCCGCCAGCAGAAGATCCGGCGGCTGTGGGAAGCCCTTGACAGGGCGGATGCAGTAGTCATCGGCGCAGGGGCTGGACTCTCCGCCTCCGCTGGTTTTACCTACAGCGGAGAACGGTTTGAGAAATATTTTCGTGACTTTAAAAAGAAATATGGTTTCCATGACATGTATTCCGGTGGGTTTTATCCCTACGATACACTGGAAGAGTACTGGGCCTACTGGAGCCGCTACATCTGGATCAACCGGTATACAGACGTCCCCAGACCGGTGTATGAGGAGCTGCTGGATCTTGTGAGGGAGAAGGAGTATTTTGTCCTCACTACTAATGTGGATCATTGCTTTCAGAAGGCGGGATTTGACAAAAAGAGGCTGTTCTACACCCAGGGAGATTACGGGCTCTTCCAGTGCATGGAGCCTTGCTGCCAAAAGACCTGGGACAATGAGAGCGTGATCCGGGAGATGATGGAGCGCCAGAAAGACATGCGTATTCCCTCGGAACTGGTTCCCCGCTGTCCGCACTGCGGTAAGCCTATGACTATGAACCTGCGTGCAGATGACAGCTTTGTACAGGATGAAGGCTGGTACCGGGCGGCAGAAAGATACAGTCAGTTCCAGAAAGACCACAGGGGGATGCGCATCCTCTATCTGGAGCTGGGGGTGGGGTACAATACTCCGGTCATCATCAAGTATCCTTTCTGGAAGATGACCCGCCAGAACCCGGAGGCTGTATATGCCTGCATTAACTGCGGGGAAGCAGCGGCGCCCGCAGAGATCGCGGAGCAGTCTGTCTGCATCGACGGAGATATCGGGGAGGTGCTGGGGCAGATCAAGATGGCAGATGCGGCGGAAGCACCATCTCTCTGACTTTTTCGAGGAAAAGCCCTGCCGGGCGGGAGAAGACCTGGTGCTTTTTCCACACCAGACAAAGCCCGGCCTCCATGGTGGGATACAGGGGACGGAAGCACAGCTGGCTGTCTCCGGAGGTATTGATCAGCCGGTCCAGAGTGATAGCGTACCCCACACCCGCCTTTACAAAGTGGGAGGCATTGTAGATCAGCTCGTAGGCGGTGGTAATCTTTAGCCTGGAAAAATCTTTTTTAAACCAGGCGGACAGCTCGCTGCTGCCGCGGATCTGGTGGGAGACGATCAGTGGAAGGTCCCACAGATCCTCAGCAGTTACATACTCTTTGGCCGCAAGTGGGCAGTCTTTGCGCATGAGTACACCCCAGGTGTCTTTGACAGGGAGCCGTATATAATCATATTTGGAGATGTCTACAGGCTCTATGAGCAGGCCAAAGTCGATGAGACCGTTATCCAGTTTCTCGGTGACATGGGCGGCGTCTCCGCTGTAGATGGAGTAGGAGATATCCGGCCATCTCTGCTGCAGATCCCTGGCAGCCCGGGCCAGAAGGGAGATGGCGTCTGTCTCTCCGCTTCCAATACAGACCGTTCCGTTTACGTGTTCATCAGACAAGGAGATCTCATTCTTTGTTTTCTCCATCAATTCTATCAGTTCTTCTGCACGTTTCCTTAGAAGTATGCCCTCCTCCGTGAGGGTGATTTTTTTGCTCCCCCGGATGAGAAGCTGCTTGCCAAGCTCCCTTTCCAGGTCTTTCAGCTGCCGGGAGAGCGGCGGCTGGGTCATGCAGAGGGACTCCGCAGCCTTTGATATGCTGCCCTCCCGGGCAACTGCCAGAAAATATTCCAACACGCGAATATCCAAAACGCTCTCCTCCTGTCTTTTGTAATACAGATATTTTTATCATTATAAATGGAATACATATACTTTTCAAGTATGGAAAAACATTCTTTATATATATTTGATATAAAAAACGGGCGGCCCTATAATCGAAAGGGAAAAAGAATATAACTCATAAGGAGAAAAAGAGATGGAGAGAGAACTTTTTTTAGAGAATCTGCGAAATGGAGAGCCTGTGACAGGACAGTCTGACAGGCACAGGATGATGCATGAGCTGGCCCAGGAGGCCATGCGGCTGACAGCGAAGCTCAATGCCTCTTACCATGAGCCGGAGGAGATCAGGGAAATTTTCTCGGAGATCATCGGAAAACCGGTAGATGAGACGTTTGCCCTGTTCCCTCCTTTCTATACAGACTGCGGGAAAAATATTTTCGTGGGGAGTCATGTCTTTATTAATTGTGGATGCCACTTTCAGGACCAGGGAGGGATCTACATAGGGGATCACGCTTTGATCGGCTCTCAGGTCGTGCTTGCCACCATTAACCATGGCATGGAGCCGGAGAAGAGAGGAGACAATATCCCCGCACCAATCCGGATCGAGAAAAATGTGTGGATCGGCTCCCACGCTACTATCCTTGCCGGCGTCACAATAGGAAAAAATGCCGTTGTGGCTGCCGGGGCAGTGGTGACAAAGGATGTGCCCGCCAATGCAGTGGTGGGAGGTGTGCCTGCCAGGCAGATCCGGAAGCTGAATTCATAATTCAGAAACATTTCAAAAACATTTCTTAAACAAAAGGAAGATAAAATAGAGCAGAAAATACGGTGTGGCATGCTACCTGAGGAGGGATCATGTGAGAAAAATGCATCTGCCGGATCTGAAGCCGGCGTGGAGGGAGCTTTTATATTTGGCCACCACGATTTTGGCTGCTCTGTCTATTGTGAGCGCGGCCTGTGAGGGCGTATTTCCCCGGTGGGCCGTCTATCTGTTTTACGGGACGGCAGCCGCAGCGCTCTGCTTTTCCTGCCTTTATCTGGTACGGGACCTGAGAAGACTGAAAAGATTTTTGAGGGAGATGGCAGGAAAGGGACGGATCACGGGGCGCTGTATAGAAGATAAAAAGTACAGGACAGGCCTGGCTGCTGTGATGGGGATCCCTGTCAATGCGGCTATCGCCCTGTACAATGGCGTGGTGGCAGCTGTGGCTGGCTCGCCTTGGTTCGGCACCTTGTGCGCCTACTATCTGATCCTCGGGATCATGAGAGCTTACTGGATCGCCCAGCACCTGGAGGAGGCCGGGCTAGCCCCAGGACGGCGGTTTCGGATCAAGAAGACTCCAGAGCGGAAGATCCGAAGGCGTTACGGCATTCTGTTTATTACCATGGCCTTTGTGCTGGGAGGTGCTGTCATCCTCCTGATTCATCTGGAGGGAGGAAAATCCTATCCGGGATATACCATCTATGTGGCCGCTGCTTATGCTTTTACGAAGAGTATCCTGGCAGTCTGGAACACAGTGTCAGCCGGAAGGAAAAAAAGAACAGTCCTGGATCATCATCCGAAGCATTGGACTGGCCGATGCCGCGGTGTCCATTTTGTCTCTTCAGACGGCAATGTTCTCCTCCTTCTCCAGCGGGGACGAAGCCTTTCGTTCTCTGATGAATGGCATCACCGGGGCAGTGGTCAGTCTTATTATCCTGCTGATCGGTGTGTTTTATCTGGCTGCCTCCCGAAGAAAAGTGGAAAGCTGAGAGCGTGTGATGTGAGCGCAAGGGCAGGACTGTCAGCTCTCCATAGAAGGACGCACGGCCAGGTCTGACACGTCTACATTGTCTGGCTGGGAGACTGCGTAGAGAACTGCGTTGGCAATGGCGTCCCGGAAGGCGATTTGTTTTGAAGATCTGAAGGAAATCCCCATTCTGGCTCACGGTGGGTCCGGATTCTGGATCGATATATGCCGGGCGAATATGAAGGGAGGGAGCTTCTTATGAAAGTAGGAAAGTGGGTGGAGGAGCAGCTACTCTGAAAACATACAATAGATCGGGAAAAACAGAAAAAGTTTTGATGTAACTATTGACATTACAATGAACGCGTGTTGTTTTGGGGTTGTGGATGTAATAATAATAGTTACAACAAGAAAGGAGATCTTATGATGGAAAAAGTAGTAGAGTTTTTACAGGCTAATCCGGTACAGTAGGAAGGGACAACAAGGCAAAAGTGCGGCCCTTTATGTTCCTTTTTGAGCAGGGCGGAAAGCTCTGGTTCTGTACCAACAACACAAAAGATGTGTACAAGGACATGCAGGCAAACCCGGAGATCGAGGTCTCTGTGTCTGATCCGACATACGCATGGATCCGTCTTCACGGTACGGCAGTATTTGAAAACAATATGGCGGTAAAAGAGGGAGCTATGAACAATCCGATCGTGAAGAGCCAGTACGAGACGGCGGACAATCCGATCTTTGAAGTGTTCTACATCAGAGATGCCCACGGCATTATCGCCGACTTCTCGGGAAATCCGCCTTACGAGTTCTAGGGCAGGCACGCAAGAACGCTGTATGAAAGAAAGGTGTGTGGGGTTGTGAAGACAAAAGAGTATCTGAGGATATTAAAGGAAGACATTCATTCCGCAGTTATCGCTACTGTGGACGGAAGCGGGCGGCCCGTCACCCGGGTCATCGACATCATGCTGGCGGATGAGGACAGCCTGTATTTTCTCACCGCAAAAGGGAAAGCCTTCTATGAACAGCTTATGAAAGATCCCTGTATTGCCATCAGCGGCATGTGCGGTGGAGAGGGAACAATGAGCAGAAAGGCGGTCTCCATCCGGGGCAGAGCTGAATGCATCGGATCAGAGAAACTGGATGAAATCTTTGAGGAAAACCCCTACATGACGCAGATCTATCCCCAGGAGGAGAGCCGCGGGGCACTGCAGGTGTTCCGGGTATCGGAAGGGACCGGCGAATTTTTTGACCTGTCTGTGAAGCCCATCTTCCGGGACTCTTTTGTCCTGGGGGATGGGGCAAAGGCGGAAGAGAAGGATTCAAGGCCCGGGGAGGGTGGATATTTTATCACAGACCGGTGCCGGGGCTGTCGCATCTGCTACAGCAGGTGTCCCCGGAAATGTATTGATCTGTCCGCAAAACCTCTTGTCATCCAGCAGGAACACTGCCTCCACTGCGGGAACTGTATGGAGGTGTGTCCCTTTGGGGCAGTAGAAAAGCGTTAGAAGGAGGGAAAGAAGATGTCTCATGGAAGCAGACAGGAGCAGGAAGAGAGACTTGATCTGCTCCTGCGGTCCCTTATGAATATCCGGATGCCCGGGGAAATGGCTGAGGATGTGACAGAGGTGCAGGACGCGTTCCTTGCAGAGGAAGCCAGAGAAAAGGGAATCGTGACGCTGGAGGACATTCCCACGGCGGCGCGGCAGTACAAAAGCCCACATCCCTTTGCGGACAGGCTGTCCATCTGGCAGGGCGATATCACAAGGCTGCAGGTGGGAGCCATCGTGAATGCGGCCAACTCGCAGATGCTGGGCTGTTTCGTGCCCTGTCACGGGTGTATTGACAATGCGATCCACAGCGCGGCAGGTATCCAGCTCAGGAATGCCTGCAGCCATTACATGAACAGCCGGAAGATGCAGTACGGTCCCCGGTACCAGGAGCCCACAGGCAGGGCCGTCCTGACAGAAGGATACAATCTGCCTGCCCGTTATGTGATCCACACGGTAGGCCCTGTGGTGAGAGGACCCCTGACGAAGGAACTGAAAGAGGATTTAAGGAACTGTTACCGGAATGTGCTGCAGTGCTGCCGGGAACACCAGATCCGCTCCGTGGCATTCTGCTGTATCAGCACAGGAGAATTTCATTTTCCAAATAACCAGGCAGCCAGGATCGCGGTGGAGACAGTGACAGAATTTCTGGAGGAACACGGCAGGGATTTTGACCGGATCATATTCAATGTATTTAAAGATACAGATCGGTATATATACGAGGATCTCCTTGGGAATTCAGGCAGCGGGGACGGAAAATTGTAATCGTTGACATTACAATGAGTCCCGGCTAAAATGGAAGTCGAAAAGGAGTTGAGAATGATATGCAGATTTCAAGCAGATTTACCATCGCCATCCATATGCTGACGTGTATAGAGACGTTTAAAGAAGATTATAAGGTTACCAGCGACTTTCTGGCTTCCAGCATCAACGTGAATCCGGTGGTCATCCGCCGGATCCTCTCACAGCTGCGGGATGCGGGGATCATCGAGGTAAAGCGGGGCACCGGAGGCGCTTCTGTGCTGAAGCCTCTGGGTGAGATCACGTTTCTGGATGTGTACCGGGCAGTAGAATGCATCGAGGAAAATACCCTCTTTCACTTCCATGAAAATCCCAATCCCGCCTGCCCGGTTGGAAAAAACATCCACAATATACTGGACGACAAGCTGCTCCGGGTCCAGCAGGCCATGGAGAGAGAACTTGCGTCCATCACTCTGGCCGATGTGCTGGAAGATCTGAAAAAATATAGGTAGGTTCTGAGATTCATATAGCTGTTTTGCTTCAGCCCCCAGGTCCGGATACTGTCCGGGACGGGGGCTGATTTTAATATTTCACAAACAAAACCGCAACATTACTCCAATATTCCGGCGCTATCCTTATATCGTCAACAGGAAAGAAAAAGGAAAGGAGATAGAATATGGCAAAATCAAAGCTTGTGAAAGCAAATGAAAAGATTGCTGAAAAAGTAGTCGGTGGCTACAGGAAGATCGAGGATGGCGTGGTCGGCGGTTACAAAAAAATTGAAGAAGGAGCGGTCGGCGGTTTCACAAAGATGTCCGACTCCTTTGTGGATCAGTTCCTCACAAAGGACGGGGAGTCAGTGGAAGATGCGAAAAAGAGACTTGCGGCTGAGAAGAAGATGAGAGAAGAAAAAAGAGGAGGAACAAAATAATGAAGAAAAGTACATTTACTGCAATGATCCTGGGAACGATAGGAGGAGTTCTCTTTGCGCTTGGCATGTGCCTGGCTCTGATACCGGAGTGGAATGCTTTCCGGCCCGGTGTGGTAATGGGAGCGGCAGGCGCTGTTGTCCTTTTGATCATGGTGTTTGTGTGGAGAAAAATGGAGAATAAAGAGCCGGTCCACGTGTCTGGAAAGACGATCGGGATCGTACTGTTTGGGATTGTGGGAGCCCTGCTCTTTGGTGTGGGCATGTGTCTGACAATGGTGTGGAGCCACATGATCGCAGGGATTGTGATCGGTCTGGTGGGGATCGTGGCGCTTTTGTGCCTCATTCCTATGACAAAGGGGCTGAAGTAGAAGTTTTCGAGGCGATGTAAGTGATCCGCCGGACATACTGTTTTAGGGGACGCCGGGCAGGCGTCCTCTATCTGCTTATATAAGGACAAATATCTATGCGTCCGGAGCCGGGAAAGCCTGCCTCATCAATGTGAGAAAGCGCTTCAGTACAGGGTGGTCGTTTTTCTGCTGATAGTAGACGCCAAAGGTGACGGACGGCAGACCGGTGACGGGGATATAGCACAGGCCCTCCTTCCTGGCACCGGGAATATCCGGGTACAGCGTATAGCCAAGCCCTGCGCTCACAAGTGTCAGGGCACTCTCGATACTTCCTGCCAGATACCGCTGTTCCGGCGGCAGATTTACCAGCAGGCTGTTCTGTACCGCAAAGATGGTGTCGTGGATCTGACGGGGCGAGCAGGCAATGAAACTTCCGGACAGTTCTCTTTTGGACACGGTCCCATATTTTGCCAGGGGATGGCGGGGCGAGCAGATACAGGACAGAGGGGCGCTGCAGAGTTTATGGAAAATGAGAGAGGCGTGCTTCTGTTCCTGCTTGATCCCCAGGGCGGCGTGGACCTGGTCGTTTTCCACCAGGCTTAGAAGAGAGGGGAAAGGAACCAGGCTGATGTTAGGGCGCAGAAGAGGAAACTCTTCTGCAAGGGTGCAGAGGACTGGAGGAAAAAGGCCGGCCTCCATGCTGTTGTGGCACCCCAGCTCCAGAGGGATAAAGTGTTCATGTCGCCCCAGCCTTTCCCTGGCTGACAGGGCTGTCTTCAGGATGAGCTGCGCGTCCGGGACGAAGAGGATCCCCTCCTGGGTCAGGGTGACGCTCTTGCTTGTGCGGATGAACAGTTTTACGCCCAGCTCTTCCTCGAGGGCATGGATCTGATGACTGACTGCAGGCTGGGTGATCTTCAGCTCCCTGGATGCTTTGGAGAAATTCAGGTGCTCTGCCACGGCCATGAAACATTCCAGCTGTACTGTATTCATAAAAGACTCCTTTCTTATGCAATAAATATCTTTTATAGATTATAACATTTTTGAATTTCACATTTCCAGTATTCGGAGATAAAATCTTGTATGGGAAAAAGATAAGGCTGTGAACTGTTTCTGTCCGAACAGTTCCGCCCGGGAGCATACAGGAGGTGTTGGACAAAAATGACAGAAGATATCAGGACAGAAGAGCTGCTCTTTATGGCAAAAAAGATCGGCCTGGATCTGACATCGCAGCTGGAATTTTATTTGGGAGATCAGGAGATGAGCGGGCTATATCCTCTTTCGGGAAGAACCGGAAGACATCAGAAAGAAAAAAATCCTCCCTACAGACAAACTCAGGGCTGAGGATGAACAACTTCTTCGGAAAGCGGACAGGATGGAATCAGAGCTGTTCAGTGTGCTGGATCAGCAGGAGAAGGCACTGCTGTAGAAGCTGGAGCGCAAGCTTTTGCTTCATCTGACAGACATGGAACACAGCCAATCAAACAAAGACAGGAGGTTATCTTACAGTGAGAAAAGTTATACAGCAGCTGGGACAGTATAAGCGGGACACCTTTCTATGTATAGGCCTCACCGCCCTTGAAGTGATCATGGAAATACTGATGCCCTTTGTTACCGCCATTATCATAGACAGAGGTCTGGAGGCAGGGAATATGGGAGTTGTCTACCGCTATGGAGGACTTATGGTCCTCATGGCGTTTCTGAGCCTGTTTTTCGGCGCTATGGCGGGAAAGAATGCGGCAAGCGCTGCCTCAGGCCTGTCGGCCAATCTGCGTGAGGCGATCTACGCCAACATTCAGACCTTTTCCTTTTCAAACATTGATAAATTCAGCGTGCCGGGCCTTGTGACCCGCATGACGACAGACATCACCAATGTGCAGAACGCCTTTATGATGGTGATCCGTGTGGCGGTCCGGGCGCCTCTGAACCTGATTTTCAGTTTTGCCATGTGCCTGATCATCAGTCCTTCCTTAAGCGCTATGTTCCTGATCGCAGTGGTCTTCCTTCTGGTGGTCATCGGGTCTATCATGGCAGTCACCCTGAAGATCTTCAGACAGGTGTTCAGACGGTACGATGACTTAAATGCCAGCGTCCAGGAGAATGTGACGGCCATCCGTGTTGTCAAGGCGTTTGTCAGGGAGGAGTACGAGAATGTGAAATTCTCCAGGGCATCCAAGATGCTCTATGATCTCTCCGTCAAGGCAGAGGGACTTCTGGCCTTCAATAACCCGGCCATGATGGTGGCAGTCTACTTCTGCATCATCTCCGTATCCTGGTTCGGGGCAAAATATATTGTCGGCGGCTCTATGACTACAGGCGATCTGACCAGTCTGTTCAGCTACATTATGTCTCTTCTGATGAGCCTTATGATGCTCTCTATGGTGGTGGTCATGATCAGTATGTCCATGGCCAGCATCCGCCGTATCAGCGAGGTGCTGAGCGAGGAGGCAGACCTTCGTGACCCTGATGACCCGGTGACAGAAGTGGCTGACGGGCGCATTGATTTTAATCATGTGAATTTTTCTTATAAACACGGAAGCGGGAAAAATGCCCTCTCAGACATAGACCTCCATATCAGGAGCGGCGAGACCATTGGCGTCATCGGCGGCACCGGATCGGGCAAGAGCAGTCTGGTGAACCTGATCTGCCGCCTCTACGATGTGGACGAGGGCTCTGTCTGTGTAGGCGGGGTAGATGTCCGCAAATACGACACAGAGGTCCTCAGGAACCAGGTGTCTGTGGTGCTCCAGAAAAACACGTTGTTTTCCGGAACGATCCTGGACAATCTGCGCTGGGGCAATCCGGAGGCGACAGAGGAGGAATGTATCGAAGCCTGCAGGGCGGCCTGTGCGGATGAGTTTATTGACAGGATGCCCCAGGGATATCACACAAGGATCGAGAGGGGAGGCTCCAATGTGTCCGGCGGACAGAAGCAGAGGCTGTGTATTGCCCGTGCCCTTCTGAAAAAGCCCAAGGTTCTGATCCTGGACGACTCCACAAGCGCTGTGGACACGGCGACGGACGCAAGCATCCGGGAAGCTTTTGCAAGACAGATCCCCGGGACGACGAAGATTATCATTGCCCAGCGGGTCTCCAGCGTGCAGTCTGCTGACCGGATCCTTGTGCTGGACGACGGACGGATCGATGCCTTTGACAACCATGAAAATCTGCTGAAGAACAACGCCATCTACCAGGAAATCTACAACTCGCAGATCGAGGGCGGCGGCGATTTCGATCAGCCGGCTTAAACAGGGAAGGAGGAAATGCTCTATGTCTATAAATGATAAGAAGAACGAGAAACAACAGACGGACAGGACAGCGACGGCAACGAAGCTGATCAGCAGAGTGATACGATATATGCTTCACTACTACAAGTACCCGTTCCTGCTGGTGGTTGCCTGTATCATGATCACAGCTGTAGCCACTGTCATAGGGGCGACTTTTCCCCAGACATTGGTGGATGATTACATCACACCTATGCTGGCAAACGGGACAGATGACTTCAGCGGACTTGCTTCCGACCTGGTCCGTCTGGCTTGTGTGATGGGAGTGGGTGTGATCACTGCCTTCACTTACAACCGTATCATGGTCAATGTGAGCCAGGGAACTATGCGCCATCTCAGGGACGATTTATTCCGCAGGATGGAATCTCTGCCTATCAAATACTTTGACACCCACGCTCACGGGGATATCATGTCCGTTTACACAAACGATGTGGATACGCTGCGGCAGATGCTCAGCCAGAGTGTTCCCCAGATCATCAACTCTGTGATCACCATGGCGGCGACCCTTGTCACTATGATCATCCTGAACCCGGTGCTGACAGTGATCTCCATACTCACCGCAGCGGTCATGCTTTTTGTGACATCCCGATTTTCCCGTCTGTCCGGAAAATACTATGTACGCCAGCAGATCGATCTGGGAGCTGTGGACGGTTTTATAGAGGAGATGCTGGACGGACAGAAGGTAGTCAAGGTATTCTGTCACGAGGAGGAGGCCATGGCCGACTTCCACAAAGTGAATGAAAAGCTCAGGAACAGCACAGACAAGGCCAACCGCTACGCCAACCTGCTGATGCCTGTCAATGCCAACATCGGCTGGATCAGCTACGCTCTGGTTGCCATCGTGGGAGCCATCCTGGGCATCAATGGCCTGGCCGGTGTCACCATCGGTACGGTGATCACCTTTGTTGGGCTGAACAAGAGCTTTACCAACCCCATCACCCAGGTCAGCCAGCAGCTCAACTTTGTTGTCAACGCTGCGGCCGGCGCTCAGCGTGTATTTGATCTGATGGATCAGGAGCCGGAGATCGATGAGGGATATGTGGAGCTGGTCAATGCGAAAGAGGACGAGAACGGCCAGCTCACAGAGTCCGATGTGCGCACGAACCTGTGGGCCTGGAAACATCCCCACAAGGCAGAGGGCACTGTCACCTACACAAAGCAGGAGGGCGGCGTTGTGTTTGACGATGTAGATTTCGGCTACACGGATGAGAAGATTGTTCTCCACAATATCAGCCTCTACGCGAAACCGGGGCAGAAGATTGCTTTTGTGGGCGCCACGGGAGCGGGAAAAACTACTATTACGAACCTGATCAACCGGTTTTACGATATCGCGGACGGCAAGATCCGCTACGATGGCATCAACATCAATAAGATCAAGAAGCCGGATCTCAGACGGTCCCTTGGCATCGTGCTCCAGGATACCCACCTCTTTACCGGCACTGTTATGGACAATATCCGCTACGGAAAGCTGGATGCCACGGATGAAGAGTGTATCCGGGCCGCGAAGCTGGCTAACGCGGACGGATTTATCCGCAGTCTTCCCGACGGCTACGACACCATGCTCACCGGCGATGGCGCCAACTTAAGCCAGGGCCAGAGGCAGCTTCTTGCCATTGCGAGAGCCGCTGTGGCGGATCCCCCGGCGCTGATCCTGGATGAGGCAACCTCCTCCATCGATACCCGGACGGAGAAGCTGGTGCAGGCCGGCATGGACGCCCTGATGAAGGGCCGTACCACCTTTGTCATCGCCCACCGTTTATCTACAGTTAAGAACTCTGACTGTATCATGGTCATGGAACAGGGCCGCATCATCGAGAGAGGCACGCACGACGAGCTCATCGAGAAGAAAGGAAAATACTACCAGCTGTACACAGGAAACTTTGCGGCGCAGGGGTAGCAATGTATCAGAGCATATAAAAAACAATAGGGCCTGCGGGCCCTATTGTTTTTTGCCGGTTATTTTGTTCTGACCTTATTCATCCCATCCTTCATAAAACCGGATATTGACGGAAATATTGCGGACGATATCGCCTTCTTCCACCGAAATGTCCTCTATGTCGGAGACGCAGGGCAGATCCGGTTCCTCTTCTTCCAATTCTACTGAGATCCAATTGCGGGCCGCATCGTTGGCGTTGTCGATGGCATCATCCAGGGTGTCTCCGGATGCCTCGCAGCATGTAAGATCCGGAAAGACGGCGTGATACGTTCCGTCTTCTTTTTTGTGGAAGACTGCAGGGTATATAAAATTCATGGGAATGATCTCCTTTCCATTCTGGTTTTCAACACCATTAAGTATAAGATAAATCCGGACATAAGGCAATCACCAAGTTTCCCTTAAATTAACAAAACAGGAACATTATTAAAAGCAGTGGCAGGTGTATCGGTCACCGGAATGGCGGCACTGGGGATCAAGGTGATTTGGAACAGTTACAGGCGTGAAAAAAGGCGTCCGCACATCTGCTGTACGGACGCCTTCGCTGTTTCTTTTTTGTGTTGTCTCTATTGCTCAGCAGCCTTGTTGATGCAGGCTACTGCATTAAGGCTTCTCGGGTAGCCGATGTAAGGCAGGCACTGAGATACGACCCGGATCAGAAAGTCCTTGTCGTTGCCCAGGTTCATATTTCCCTTTGCGTGGGAAGTAAGCTGGGGCTCACATCCGCCCTGGGCGGCCAGGAAGCAGAAAGTGATCATCTCGCGCTGCTTTAAGTCAAGGCCGGTGCGGGTGTAGTAGTCGCCGAAGCAGTTGTCCGCCAGCCAGCGGTTGATATGCCCGGCTTTCCATGCTTCTTTCATATGGTCGCCGAAGATATCGGCCTGGGCCTGGACTCCTTTTTCCAGACGGTCCTCCATGGTGGTGGTGGCCTGGCCCTCCAGCGGGAGTTTTACGCCCCTGGAAGTAAGGATCTCATTTGCCACGTCAAGGAAGGGGCGCACCCGGCCGATACCAAGGTAATCCACGGCCTGGTAGATGACTTCCTTTAACATGACAGGGGAAAGGCCGGCATCCAGGGCCCTGGGAACTTCCAGACGGAACTCGTCTATGCCCTGGCAGCCCAGCAGCGTGGCGGTGATGGCCATATGGCGGGTGATATCGTCAAGCTGCTGTCCTTCTTCATTGACAACTTCGTCAAAAGCAAAATGTTCAAAACGCTCCATAAATTCGGGATCTGTCTCATAATAACTGCTCATTGTGCGTCACCTCTGTTTCTGTTTAGTCCAGTTTAGAATATGCTTCGTCGTCCACAGCTTCCAGCCACTCGTTGCTGGTCTCTGTTCCCGGAGCCTCAAATGCAATGTGGGAGAACCAGCTGTCAGCCTTGGCGCCGTGCCAGTGTTTTACTTCCGGCGGAATGACGATGACAGTCCCCGGCTCCAGGCTTACAGGATCCTTGCCCTCCTCCTGGTACCAGCCGCTTCCTGCCGTGCAGATCAGGATCTGTCCGCCGCCAGTCTTTGCATGGTGGATGTGCCAGTTGTTGCGGCAGCCCGGCTCAAATGTGACGTTGGCCAGAGCCAGCCCGCAGGCGGCCGGGTCTGTCAGAGGATTTAAATAGGAATTTCCGATAAAATACTGAGCGAAAGCGGTATTTTCCTGTCCCTGTCCAAATACGTTTGCCTTGTCAAATGTTTCTTTGTCCTGAATTTTCATAAAAAATGCCTCCTTAAACAGTTTGTTTTTTGTCCTGGTTTTTGCGGATATTGTAGCGGAGATAGTCCAGATGACTCAGCCGTTTTTCGCAGGAATGGATCTCGCCAAGAAGGATACGCCTTTTCTGATCAAGTATCCGGAGGCGCTGATCTTCACTCCCCTCTTTTTCCAGCAGCAGTTTCATGTAGGTCTCTATCTCGGAGCTAGCAAAGCCAATATCGTGCAGGGTCATGATAAGCCTCAGACGTTCCAGATCCGTGTCGTCATACTGCCAGGATCCCATTACCTTTTTTACTGCCTTGCACAGTCCCCAGCGCTCATACTCCCGGAGCATTTCCAGCGGGATGTTGTAGCGCCTGCTTGCTTCGTCTATGGTCATTTGACTCCTCCTTTCCGGATATCTTTATTGTAGTCCCGTGATGAAAAAGTGTCTAATGCTTATATTCAATTGTCATATATGCCTTGAAGGTATTCATTGCCAGACAATAAAAGCATTGGACATTGAGGAAAAACGGGGTTTACAATATAAGAAGAAACAGAAGACATACAGTTCATAAGGAGGGAAATATAATATGAAGGCAAAAGTATATTTTACACGGGAGATCACTCCGGAGAAAGTTGTTGAGATGTACGATGCGATGGGAGTGGAGCTTCCGGGGAAGGTGGCTGTGAAGGTCCATTCCGGGGAGAAAGGAAACCAGAATTTCCTGAGACCGGAATTCTGGCGGCCCATGGTGGACAAAGTGCAGGGAACCATTGTGGAGTGCAACACGGCCTACGGCGATGCCACCACCGGCGTGCGTGACAATACGCCCGAACATCTTAAGCTGATCGAGGAACACGGATGGACAAAGTATTTTGATGTGGACCTTATGGACGCGGAAGGACCGGACGTGACCTGGCCCATCCCGGATGGAAAGATCCTGAAGGAGAACAAGCTGGGAAAACATATTGAAAACTACGACTCCATGCTGGTGCTGGCTCACTTCAAGGGACATCCCATGGGCGGGTACGGCGGAGCTCTCAAGCAGCTTGCCATTGGCTGCGCATCCAGGGCAGGCAAGGCGCTGATCCACTCTGAGGGAAAGACAGATGACAGGTTTGAGACATGGCAGCAGCACGCGGACAGCGTGGCCTTCCCGGAGGCCATGGCGGACGCGGCTTCCAGTGTGACGGAGCATTTTAAAGGAAAGATCGCCTTCATCAATGTCATGAAGAACCTTTCCGTGGACTGCGACTGCTGTGCGGTGGCGGAGGATCCGTGTATGAAGGACATCGGTATTCTGGCATCCACAGACCCGGTGGCTATTGATCAGGCCTGCATGGATCTTGTTATGAACTCGGATGATCCGGGAAAAGATCATTTTATGGAGAGGGTGAACAGCCGGAACGGGATCCACACCATCGAGGCGGCTGCGGATCTGGGTGTAGGCTCACGGGAGTATGAGCTGATCGAGATTTAAACAGCAATTCTGCCTTTTTTCTGCTTAAAGAGCCGGTGCGGCAGTAAAGAGCCCCTACCGCCGGGTTGGGACTGGATAACTGACAGGAACTTCTTATTTGAGCGCAGTACATTTATAATCAGAATAAAAAGATGTACAGGAGCTGAATGATTTATGAAGAAAGTATGGACTTCTCGCCTTCTGATCCTGTCGGCCGCCTTTCTTCTGACAGCCTGCGCAGACGGCTGGCCGCCTCCAGGGATCACCGGGCTTTCTGCGGGTTTTCCATGGGTTCGGTGACCACCTGGCACACCTTTGAGTACTGTCTGGATTACTTCAGATATTTTATGCCTTCCAGCGGCAGCCTTACGACTGACGGGGACTATATGGCTTCCATTGTCCGGGAGTCCGGGCATGACTGGGATGATTTCTTCATCTTTGCCGCATCGGGGACAGAGGATTTTGCCTATTCTTCTTTCCGAAGGCAGATCCAGGCCATGGAGGATGTGGAGGACGTGTTCCGCACTGCAGACAACGAGGCGGAGGGAAACCTCTGGTTTCTTGTGCAGGAGGGCGGCAGCGGCGATTCCTGGAAATACTGATAAAAGTGAAAAAAAGCCCGGGCGGGACATTGCATCCCTGCCCGGGCTTTTCCGTATGTTCCTTAGAATATGTGGTAATTGACAACAAGGGCTGCAAACACGATGGAAACCATGGACAGCAGCTTGATGAGGATGTTGATGGAGGGACCGGATGTATCCTTGAAAGGATCCCCCACAGTATCTCCCACCACAGCGGCCTTGTGCTGCTCGCTTCCCTTGCCGCCGTGCTTTCCGCTTTCAATGTATTTCTTGGCATTGTCCCACGCGCCTCCTGCGTTTGCCATGAAGATGGCCATGAGGAAACCGGTGGCAGTGGAGCCGGTGAGAAGGCCGATGACGCCGTTGTAGCCCAGGATCAGGCCGGTCACAACAGGAGTCACGATAGCCAGCAGAGTGGGAAGAATCATCTCGTGCAGGCTGGCCTTTGTGCAGATGTCCACGCATCTTGCGTAATCTGCCTCGGCTTTCCCTTCCATAAGGCCTTTGATCTCCCTGAACTGGCGGCGCACTTCCACCACGATGCTCTGGGCTGCCCGGCCCACAGAGGACATAGTCAGGGCTGCAAAGACAAAGGGCAGGCAGGCGCCGATGAAGATGCCCACAAGGACGGTGGGGTTCATGACGCTCATGTCCAGAACCACGTCACTGCCGCCCACTTCCTGGACTTTCTCCACATAGGAGGCGATCAGGGCCAGAGCGGTGAGGGCTGCGCTGCCGATGGCAAATCCCTTGCCTGTGGCAGCTGTGGTGTTGCCAAGGGAGTCCAGGGCATCCGTGCGCTGGCGCACCGTCTCTTCCAGACCCGCCATCTCCGCGATACCGCCGGCGTTGTCGGCGATGGGACCGTAGGCGTCAGTGGCCAGGGTGATGCCCAGAGTGGAGAGCATGCCCACAGCCGCCAGAGCGATGCCGTAGAGACCTCTGGTGGACTCGATGAAGCCGCCGGAGAAGGCGTAGGCAGCCATGACGCACACGGCGATGATGATGATGGGAACGGCTGTGGACAGCATGCCCAGGCTCAAGCCCCCGATGATGATGGTGGCGGAGCCGGTCTCGGATTTGTCTGCCAGGTTCTGGGTCGGTTTATATGTATCCGATGTGAAGTATTCCGTAAAAAAGCCGATCAGCACTCCTGCCAGCAGACCGCCCAGGATGGCAAAGTAAAATCCGATAAAGTCTTTTCCCAGAATGAACCATACAAGGGGGAAGGAGACAACGGCTATGATGAGAGCGCTTGTGTTGGTTCCCCGGCGGAGAGCCTTCAGAAGAGTGCTCTGGTCTGTGTTTTCACCTGTCTTTACAAGCATGGAGCCGATGATGGATGCCAGCACGCCGATGGCGGCCAGGATCATGGGGATCACCACCGCGTTGACTCGGTCCACGGACTCGATCTTATTGAAGGCAATGACGCCCAGGGAGCAGGCGGAGAGGATGGAGCCCACGTAGGACTCGTAGAGATCGGCGCCCATACCGGCCACGTCGCCTACATTGTCCCCCACATTGTCCGCAATGACAGCCGGATTTCTGGGATCGTCCTCGGGGATGCCGGCCTCCACTTTTCCTACAAGGTCAGCTCCCACATCGGCAGCTTTCGTGTAGATGCCGCCGCCCACACGGGCGAAGAGAGCCATGGAGGAAGCGCCCATACCGAAGGTCAGCATGGTGCTTGTGATATCTTCCAGCGGGAGCTTAAAGACTAACCGGAGAAGGAGGTACCAGATGGAGATATCCAGAAGTCCCAGCCCCACCACTGTGAAGCCCATGACTGATCCGGCCGAAAATGCCACGTTCAGCCCTTTGTTCAGGCTGTTCTGGCAGGCGGCTGCCGTGCGGGCATTTGCCTTTGTGGCGATCTGCATGCCCACAAATCCGGAGAGGCCGGAAAAAAATCCTCCTGTCACAAACGCAAAGGGGACGAACCATGTCAGAAGCCCCAGAAGTGCCATGACGAAGAGGATGACGAACATGACCACGAAAAAGCTCACCAGGATCTTGTACTGGCGCCTTAAGTAGGCCATAGCCCCGTTGTGGATGGACGCGGAGATCTTTTTCATCTGCTCAGTGCCGCCGGGAAAGCTGAGGACTTTTTTTGCCCGGCTTGCCGCAAAGAGAAGAGCAATGACAGATCCGCAGAGTGTCAGTAGTGCCAATTGATTGTCCATATAATCTTTCCTCCATTCCTTAATGTGTTGAAAAAATAACGATTTGAGACTAATTATAGCACTTGTGTTGAGAAATACTACTATTTTTCAGTAAATAAATTGTGAACTTTTTGAATGATTTGTTAATATGAAAAAATGCCTGGAAAAACCAGGCATTTTATCACTTTATATCATAGGATCCGTCGCCCTTACAGTGGATGCGGCACCGGAAAAATTCCTCCATGGCTCGTATCATATAGTCTGTATCTGCAGCGCCCGCAGTCTCGAAAGGAGAGTGCATGGCAAGCTGGGGCAGACCGATGTCCACTGTGTTTACCGGCACCTGGGAAGCGGAGATGTTCCCCAGGGTGGAGCCTCCCGCCATGTCGGACCGATTCAGAAAAGTCTGGAAGGGCACCTGCGCGCGGCGGCAGATGGTCTTGAAAACAGCGGCAGACACGGCGTCGGTGGTGTACCGTTGGTTCCCATTGTACTTGATGACAATGCCCTTGTTTATAGAAGGGCGGTTCACTGCATCCGCCTTCTCCGGCTGATTGGGGTGCACTGCGTGGGCATTGTCAGCGGACAGCATGAAGCTGGAGGCCAACATGGTGAGATAGTCCTCTCTTGACTTGCCAAGACAGAGACAGATCCGCTGAAGTGTATCTTTCAGAAAGGTGGATGCAGCTCCCTGCTTTGTGACGCTGCCCACTTCCTCGTTGTCCAGCACACAGTGGACGGGGATGGAAGAGGGGCCCGGGATATCCCCCTGACTGCTGTCTTTTCCTGTATGTACAAAAGCGGTCAGGGAGGAGAAGGCGCACTGCAGATCGTCCAGTCTGGGGCTTGAGATGTATTTCTCTCCGGCCCCCCACAGAGTGCCCGGCATGCGGCAGTAGAGGAAAAGGTCGTGCCCAGCAATGTGCTCCGGATCCTCCCCGGCAGCCTCCGCCACACAGCGAAGGAACGTGTCTCTGCGGGAAATGTCTCCGTAGAGAGGCAGCATATCCTTCTGCGGATCAGGCTTAAATCCGTTATTGGCCTCCCGGTTCATATGGATGGCCAGGCTGGGGATGAGGAGAAGATCCCGGTCCACGTTCACCAGCTTTGTCCGGAGCTGCCCGTCTTTTTCCACCAGGATGCGCCCGGCCACGGAGAGGGGGCGGTCCATCCAGGGCCCCATCAGCATGCCGCCGTATTTTTCCACATTCAGCCGGACATAGAGGCCGGCTGAGGGAAGCTCCGGAAGTTCCTTTATCTTAAAGGAGGGGGAGTCGCCGTGGCTGGCGGCGATGTGGAAACTGGCCGCAGGTTCCGCGGGAATGCGGAAGGCGATCAGGGAGGAGAGGTTCCGGGTGACGAAATATTTTCCGCCGGGAACCAGTTTCCAGGGGGTACTCTCCTCAAGACGTACATACCCCTCGCTTTGCAGGACGGATCCCATGGTGTCCACCGCATGGTAGCTGGTGGGAGAATCCTGGATAAATGAAAAGAGATTCTGGATCGTTGACTGCAAGACACATCCCTCCTTATCTGAGTTTCTGTATAAATGTCATCAGATCCTCAAAGTTTCCCTGAGGATATCCGGACAGATCTTTTCCTTCTTTGTTGATCAGGCAGTCTGTGAGGAGAAAGACCTTCATTCCAAGTGTCTCTGTGACCATGTCCTCTGACACATCATTTCCCACCATCAGGCACTCCTCTGCACGGAGGCCGCAGTGGGCGAGGATGTCCCTGTAGTAGTCCGGGTTGGGCTTGCAGTGTACGGAATTTTCGTAGGTGGTATAGTATTCAAAATCCTCCGGTGAGACGCCGGCCCACCGCATCCGGCTCTCTGTGGCGATGGAAGGGAAGAGCGGGTTGGTGGCAAGGACCCTGCGAAGTCCGAGCTCACGGCAGAGGGCCACGGCCTGGGCGGCCAGGGGATTGAAGCCGCACACTTGCCTGGCCTCCTGGAATTCCACCTCATAGAATTCCTGGAAGACAGGGATGTCCCTCAGGGCCTTCTCACCGTAGATACCGCTGAAAAAGTTCCAGAATACCTCTTCGTTGGTAGATTTCCCGCTGTTCTGTACCATGGCGGCTGTGCCTCCCCACACGGCTTTGATGAGACCATCGGGGTCATAGCCGCGGGGCGCCATTTTCTCCGCCAGTTTCCCGAAATATGATTTTACAAACAGATCCTGGTCCATGGGCAGCAGTGTCCCGTCCAGGTCAAATAAAACAGTTGTGATCTTTTCCATATGAATATTCTCCTGTCCAAGTAAAATGCAGGGTGAGTGGCATGATCTGCTCTGTGTGCAGCCTGCTCCCGGCCCTGCGGCGACAGATAAAGTATAGAATGAAAAAACAGTGATTGTCAACTACTCTGTTTTCTCCTATAATAGATAGTAAAATTAAAAACAAAAGAGGAATTTGGTATGAATTTTTTAGAGGAACGCATTGTAAAAGACGGAATCATCACAGAGGGGAATGTGTTGAAGGTAGACAGTTTTTTAAATCATCAGATGGATATCCAGCTGTTCGATCAGATTGGTGCGGAGTTCAAGCGTCGGTTTGAGGAAAAGCCGATCAACAAGATCCTTACCATTGAGGCCTCCGGCATCGGGATTGCCTGTGTGGCTGCCCAGCATTTCAAAGTGCCTGTTGTATTTGCCAAGAAGACACAGAGCATCAACCTCGAAGGCGAGATGTATGTGGCGGAGGTGGAGTCCTTTACCCACCGCTGTAAGAATCAGGTTATCGTGTCCCAGAAGTTTCTCAGTGAGGACGACCATGTGCTGATCATAGATGATTTCCTGGCCAACGGCTGTGCCCTCCAGGGGCTGATCCAGATCGTCCAGTCGGCGGGAGCCACTGTGGAGGGGATCGGCATCGTCATTGAGAAAGGCTTCCAGGCCGGCGGCAGCATCATAAGAAACCTGGGATACCAGCTGGAGTCCCTGGCTATTGTGGACGCCATGGATGAGAAGACCGGAACTTTTGTTTTCCGGGAGCAGAAAGAGAAATAGACGAAAAGGAGCAGGACAGAAATATGAACACAGCAGTGCAGCTGGAACAGCAGCTTATGAGCATACACAGGAAGAGTTATCCGGCTTACAAGAGCCTGGCCGGTAGCTGGCAGTTTCCCGGCTTTATCCTCCACATCGACCATGTCCAGGGAGATCCTTTTGCAGCGCCCTCCAAGGTGAGTGTAGAAGTGTCCCAGAAGACAGCGGCCTTCCCGGAGGAGCTTTTTGACAGAAAGGACAAAAGGATCGCTCTGCAGGACCATCTTACCAGGGAGTTTTCCCGACAGGTCTCCGAGTACATGTTTCAGGCAAAGGGATCTGGAAAAAGTGGTCTGATCAGCATCAGCAGGTGCGGACAGGAGGTGCTGGAGCGCACAGCTCTGGAGATGAATGATAAGAGGATCCTGGTGCGTTTTGAAGTGGGCTTTCCGGCCAACGGGCGGACCATCAATGCGCCTGAACTGAAGAAGATCCTGTTTGACTACGTGCCTCAGTGTGTCAAGAGGGCGCTGTACTACAGGAATCTGAACGCAAAAGTGCTCCAGGAGGTGGCAGATCTGGCGGAGGACCAGACCTTTATCCGTGAGGAGCTGAGGAAGCGTGAGCTGGCAGCCTTTGTGGCAAACGGTTCTGTCCTGCCACGGCAGAGCGGCGTCTCGGACAAGCCCATGAAGGGTGCGGTGGTGTTTGAAAGTCCCAGGAGCATGGAAGTGGAGTTAATGCTCCCCCATAAAGGCGCCCTGAAGGGGATGGCGGTCCCCAGAGGCATCACCCTCATCGTGGGCGGAGGATACCACGGCAAATCCACGCTGCTAAAAGCCCTGGAGCTGGGCGTCTATAATCATATTAAAGGAGATGGAAGGGAATATGTTATTACAGATGATACAGCCATGAAGATCCGGGCGGAGGACGGAAGGGCTGTGGCCCATGTGGATATCTCGCCCTTTATCAATCATCTGCCAAATGGGAAGGACACGGTGGACTTTTCCACAGAGGATGCCAGCGGTTCTACCTCCCAGGCTGCCAATGTGGTGGAGGCTGTGGAGGCGGGAGCGGAGGCTCTCCTCATTGATGAGGATACCTCTGCCACCAATTTCATGGTGAGGGATGCTCTCATGCAGTCTGTGATCGCCAGGGAGCAGGAGCCTATCACCCCCTTTATCGAGCAGGCCAGGAAGCTCTATGAGGAGAAGGGCGTCTCGGTCATCCTGGTGGCGGGCAGCTCGGGAGCCTACTTCTACATCGCGGACAAGATCATCCAGATGGACACCTACAGGGCCTGCGATATCACGGACCATGTGAAGGATATCTGCAGCCGGAATAAGGAGGAGATGGAGTTTGTGGCAGCCCATCGGAGGGAATCCGAGGGGATCGCCAGATGGGGTGTCATGTCCCGTCACCCGTGCCTTGGAAAGATCGACAAGAAGCATGGACAGATCAAGGTCAAACAGTACGGGAAAGACAGTTTCTCCATAGGAAAAGACACAGTGGAGCTCAAGTATGTGGAGCAGATCACGGACAGCGAGCAGACCACTACCCTCAGCTACGTGCTGAAAAATGTCATCGAGGAGATGGAGACAAAAAAGAACGCCAGCCTTGAGGAGCTGGCGGAGAAGATCTGGAGAGAGATAGAGACCAGGGGGCTTTCCTGCCTGGTGAAAGGATCATACATCCCCTCTTCCCTGGCTATGACAAGGAAGCAGGAGATATATGCGTGTCTGAATCGTTACAGAGGGTTCCGCTAGGAGCCAGCATGGACAGGTACTTTTCGTAATTGACGCCGTCATTGCGAGGTACCTGTTCTTTTATGGAGTCAGAGAGAGCCAGGCTGATAAATTCGCCGGCCAGCCGCACCGAGTCCGTCACAGTGTCTCCCCTGGCCATGCCGGCTGCGATGCAGGCGGCGAAGAGATCGCCGGTGCCGGAGTAGCTGCCGCCGATGCAGGGGAAGGGGATCAGGGTGTGATCGTTGGCGGTGACATCCAGATTTCCCATCATGGGGATCCCGTTTTCGTCCGTGTAGTGGATGCCGGTGATGAGCACTTCCCGAAGCCTTCCGTGGAGGAGGGAGCGGGCCAGCTCGCTGATCACCTCCATGAGAAGGGGGATGTTCCTGACAGCTCCCAGCTCCTCGTAGTCTGCCCCTGTGAGGAGACACAGCTCTGTCAGGTTGGGAGTGATGATGTCCGCTTTCCGGCAAAGCTCCCTCATTTTTGCCAGCAGGCCCTCTGTGAAGAGGCCGTGGGGCTTTCCATCCCCGCCAAGAACCGGGTCTACAAGAAGGAAGGTGTCTTCCTTCAGGAAGCTGTCCAGAAACATCTGAATCTGCTTTACCTGCCTTTCGTCTGCCAGGAAACCGGTGCAGATCCCGTCGAAATGGACATCCATTTTCTCCCACTCCGAGCGGATGAGGGGCATCTTGTCTGTATAGCTGTCACAGTAGTAGTGGGGATATCCGGTCTGCCCGCTTAGGATCGCTGTGGGCAGGGGACAGGGCTGTACTCCCATGACAGAGATGACGGAGATGGCGGCTGTGAGAGAGCAGCGGCCAAATCCGGAGAGGTCGTTGATAACGGCTATTTTTTTTGTCATTTTTTTCAGTCCTTTCCGTTTTATGGGGCATGTACCATATGTCAAGCTACTCTATTGTATACCTGCACATGAGGGCAAGTCAAACGAAAACAGTATAAAAAGACCAGAGTGAAAACACTCTGGCCGGAGGGGGAAATTATGAAAAAGAAAATTGAATAAAGGTTTTGTTCCTTTGTTCGATTATTACTATACAGAGAAAATGTGATAAAAATGTGACTGTGGTATTAAATATATGTGAAATGAAAAGCTGAAGAATATAAAAAACGAGTTCCCTTGCAGGAACTCGTCATTCAACGTGGGCAAGAGGATTCGAACCCCCGACCTTCTGGTCCGTAGCCAGACGCTCTATCCAGCTGAGCTACGCGCACATCCAATAATTGGATAGATATTAATTTGTTATTGCCTCAGCAACGAAATTTATTATATCCTATGGTGCGAAAAATGTCAATAGGTTTTTGAAACTTTTTTTAATCACTCTTTTACCGTCATACTTAACAGATGACTGCCGGAAGCAAACAGTTACACTTGCCATTTTTCAGCGGATTGTTTATAGTAAAGGGTAAGCGCAGTCTGCTTATTTATATAAAGGAGTGACAAGAATATGAAATCAT
>NZ_CAUGIN010000035.1:0-30299 GCF_959599685.1 Lachnoclostridium phocaeense | reverse complement strand
TCCAAGAGGGTATATAGCTCTTTTAGAGTTTACACAGAATTAATTACAGTCTCATAGGACATTACCGTACCATTGCTGAGATTGCTGGGTGTCAGTTCTTCCTCCACCCACAGATCGAGCAGCATACCAACCGTGATGTTTTCAGACTTCGCAACGAATTTCTTTTCCTCATAGTCAGCGATTGCTTTTCTGAGCAGGGCTTCTGTTTCAGACTTGCTTTCTGTTCCCACAAACTCTTTCTGTACTTTTCTGCCGCTTTCATCTTCGATGTAGAAGCGTGCGTACCACTTTTTACCTTTTTTTCTTACAGAACCTTTTGCCATAGATAAATTTCCCCTTTCTATCCGTGGCAATCGGGACTGTGACATATGGTGTGCGTAAAGTAATAAGGTTACTTATGCTGATGAGTGTCAGTCATCGTTTTCACTTGTCAAAGAGCCACGGAATTTTTCTTTTTCAGCAACCCTTTCTTCGGCTTCCTCCACTATCCCGAAAAGTGCGCCCATCGACATTTTTGTGCGCCCCTCATCGTGGATATGTAAAATCCCGTCTAAAAACCGTTTCATATTCTCAATCGGTACTTCCATCTTCTTGCGGTATACCTGCTCCATGATTGCCCCGGACTCTATGGCGTACCGTCCAAGAGATTCTTTCAGCCCCTTGTCCTCCGCCACACGGTCAACTTCCTCCATAGCGTCAGCAAAGTAGTAGGTCATAACCGTATACAGGTCAACCATCTTGCCGAGAAATATCGTGAGAAGCTGCTGGTGCGGCTCGCCCTTTACCGTATGGGAAACTGTGTCCAGATACTTCTTGATGTGTTCCTCAATGTCCCGCTGGCATAGAGTGTAGGTGTCATATTCCTTATCATCGGAAAGACCTGTCAGCCATTCGGGAGTTGTGAGCAACGCTTCCGCAAGACCGTTGATAACCATTGTGCGCTTCGGATCAACCCCGTCCGCTTCGTACCGCTGAATGGTGGATTTGTTCACGCCCACACGCCTGCCAAGTTCCGGCATGGTAATGTTTAACTCTGTGCGGCGTTCCTTAATCCGTCCACCGACCTGTTTTGCGGTGAATGTGGTTTCTTTTTTCAAGGTGTTCACCTCCTGACTGGTATCAGTATAACACGCCGATACTTATTTTGCAACCATTATCTCGATAAAAGTTGTAAATAAACTATGAATGGTTGCAAAATAGGTTGACAAGAGATAGCAGAATAAGTATAATGATAAGACAGTAGTTGCAAAATGAGTATTCTAAAAGGAGGTTGATAGAATGAGCGCAGTCAAAATGGGACTTACCATAGAGGAAGCCGCAGAATGTACGAGTATCGGCAGGAACACCATGCGGAAGCTGGTGGAATGGGGAAAGCTGCCCGTCCTCAAAGTGGGGCGCAAGACCATTATCCGCAGGGACACACTGGAACGGTTTCTGACGGTCAATCAGGGAAGAAATCTTCTGAAGCCCGACGATGTCCGCAGAGTGGAATGACAATCCATTCTTTTTTTCGGAAAGTAACCCTAAGCCCTCGGCGTTTGAGAGCGAAATACACCCCTCGCACAAATCTACGATTTGTACTCCGGGTATTTCGCCCTTGCAGGGGGCTTCCGTATCAAACGCCTGCGGCGTATGATACGGGGCTGTCACCGCTGCCGCAGCGACAGCCGCAACCGTAAACGGTTGCAAAAAAGGACGCACCTTGACAACAGAAAACGGAGATGATGTATGCCAAGACACAGTTTTATCCAGATGTCAAAGCTGCCCAATGTCAAAGGGCGAATATCGTATATCACGAGTCATGCAAGGCAGGAAAATCTCTATGCCACCTACCGCACCGCTGATAATCAATTTTGGAGTAACCTTGCAAGGGAAAGCCAGCAGGAGTTTCAGCGCAGCGGCGCAGAGGGCAAATGTATCGAAGCAAGGGAACTGATTATCGCCTTGCCCGAAATCTATACGCAATACGAGCCGCAGCAGGTACTCACGGACTTTACAGAGGAGTTCCGCAGGCGGTACGGTGTGGAGTGCGTGTCCGCCCTCCACCACAACAAGCGCAAGACGAATTATCATATCCATCTGATTTTCAGCGAGAGGAAACTGCTCCCCGAACCTGATGTGAAGGTTGCTTCCCGCAGCGTGTTCTTTGACGAGACTGGAAAGCGTGTCCGCACCAAAAAGGAAATCACGGGGGAGGACGGGCAGATACGGAAAGGCTGTACCGTCATCAAAAAAGGCGAGGTATACGAAAGCCATCTGTTTACTACCAAAGATACACGCTTTAAGGGAGAGCCTTTTCTCCGAGAGATAAAGGAAGTGTATACAGAACTTATTAACTGCCATATCTCCGATCCTGAGCAGCACTTAAAGGTATTTGATAAAAACAGCGTCTATCTTCCGACCAAGAAAATCGGCAAAAATAATCCCAAAGAGGACGAAATCAAAGCCGATAATGCCGCAAGGCAGGAATGGAACAGGACAGCGGATATGGCGTTATTATCAGGTATCTCCGAAGCAAAGATTTTAGAAGTCAAGCAGACAGAGATACACGAAAAGGCGAGCCAGTCTATCAAAAGCAAGGGCTGGCTGCCGGGTCTGTTCCGCAGTATCGTCAGCAAGGCAAAGGACTTCCTGCAAAACTTAATCCGTGAACACGATATGCCGCCGAAGCCTGTCCTTGAAATAGATATGGCAGAGTTCCGTACCATGCAAAAGCTGATGATAAAGGCGCAGGATAAGGCGAAAGAAATCCGGCATTTGCAGGATACGGTACTTCCGAAGCTGAAACAACAGCTTGCCGATACAAAAGGGATTTTCAAAGGTAAGGAGCGCAAGGCGCTCACAGAGCAGATACAGCGGACAGAAAAGGAAATCGCTGAAAATCTGGATAAACTGCCCGATGTTCTGAAAGAGGACGGTTATCCCGATGTGCAGGCGTTCATGGCAACCTACCGCAAGGCGGAGGCTGTTGTGGAGCAGTACAACCGTGACCTTGCCGCATGGGAGCGGCAGGTCAGGGAAAAACAGAAACCCGCCCAAAAAGAGCAGGCAAAGCCGCCCCGGCGGGAGAGCGTGCTGAAGCGCCTGCGCCAGCTTCAGGCGGAGGGCAGAAGGCAAAAGCCAAAGCCCAAAACCCACGACAGGGAACGATAGCTTTCACATCGAAAACAACACCGCAGGCTTCCTGCGGTGCATACATAAAGAATGCGCCCCGTGGCTTTCTTCCACAGAGCGCATGTTATATATGGATTTATTTGCTATATTTTCTCTTGCGGCTGTAAACGGCTGTGCCGGTCAGGGCAGTGCCCGCTGCAAGCAGTACCGCAATCCAAAGGGCGATATTGCTGTCATCGCCGGTCTGCGGCGATTGGGTATCGTCAGTAACAGCCGCTGCCTTGATGGTAAATTCCGTAGTAGCAGTACCGGTTTCAGAAACGATAGCCAGTGTGTGTTTGCCCACAGACAGAGTTTCCAGATAGGAAGTTTTCAAAGTGACAATGGTGCTGCCTTCCTTGACCGTGTAGTTGGAAGCGTCCAGGTCTTTGCCGTCTACCTGTACCTTCTGGAAGTATTTATTAGCTGCATTGGAAGTAAAGGTAAGACCGTCCTTTGTGCCTTTTTGCCAGCTACCGTTTGCCCCGGCTGTGATGATGACCTTGAAATCGGAAGCAATCGCACCGCAGACAGTACATTTGCCATTGTCATAGCTGTGACCGGTGGCCGGGATGTCTGCCACATCCTTCGTATCTGTGTAGGTCTGGCCGTTAAATTCAACGGTTGCTGTATAAGTGGTTACACCTGTTTCCGTGCAGGTAGCAGGCTTCTTTACTGCTGATGTTACATCTACCTTCGGGCTTTCCTTATGGTTTTCATCCTTTTCACAGGTAAACGTCACCGTGCAGGTTTTTCCATCCTCCGACCAGTTCCAAACAGGTTTGCCATAGCTGTGACCGGTGGCCGGAATATCTGCCAGATCCTTCGTATCTGTGTAGGTCTGGCCGTTAAATTCAACGGTAGCCGTATAAGTGGTTACGCCTGCTTCCGTGCAGGTGGCAGGGGTCTTTACTGCTGATGTAATCTTTACTTTCGGAGTTTCCTTATGGGTTTCATCCTTTTCACAGATAAATGTCACGGTGCAGGTTTTCCCGTCCTCTGCCCAGTTCCAAACAGGTTCGCCATAGCTGTGACCGGTAGCCGGGATGTCTGCCACATCCTTCGTATCCTTGTGGGTCTGGCCGTTAAATTCAACGGTTGCTGTATAAGTGGTTACACCTGTTTCCGTGCAGGTGGCTGGCTTCTTTACTGCTGATGTAACCTTTACCACCGGAGTTTCCTTATGGGTTTCATCCTTTTCACAGGTAAATGTCACCTTGCAGGTTTTTCCATCCTCTGACCATCTCCAGACCGGTTCACCATAGCTGTGACCGATGGCAGGAATGTCTGCAAGCACTTTTGTCTGTGTCATTGCCCAGCTCGCCTCAAAGGCAGCCGTATAGGTGGTTTCGCCCATCTGGGTGCAGGTCGGCGCTTTGGTCTGTGCGCCTGTTACCGTTGCCGTGGCTTTTTCCGTATGAGCGCTGTCGTTTTTGCAGGTACGGGTAGCAGTACAGGTGCTTCCGTCATCGCTCCATGTGTAAACCGCATCGTTCCAATCATGATTGATTGAGCTAATAATCCAGGAATCCTTTATAATTTCGGTATTGCCGTTGCCATCGCTGAAGTATTTACCGCAATTTCCGCAAGTCCAGTATGCCTCGTTACCCACCACGGTGCAGGTGGGTGCCTTGGCGTCGGTCTTGGTCAGGCTGTGGGGGAGGAAATCCCCGTATTCTGCACCGCAGAGGTCGCACTTTGCCTTCTCGGTGCAGGTAGCCGTCCCACCGGTGTGATGGTTGCAGTCCAGGGAACCGTTATTGGTCAGGGTACCCCCTTCCTCCACCGTAACGGTGCCGTTGTTGGTCAAAGTCTTTCCATCCGGCACGGTGAGGCTGGCCCCATCCCCGATGGTCAGGGTCTCGCCGCTCTTAATTTCAAGGTCGTCCTGTAAGGTGACGGAACCGTACACGGTGCCGGCGCTGCCGTCAAAAACGATGCCGCCGTTTTCTTCGTTGCCTGTTCTGTACTGAATCGAAGTAGAAGAATTATTCGCAATCCCGCCGTTGGCCCGCACAATGGCATTGTTGCTGACGGTCACTGTGGGTGTGCCGGAGCCGGAAACACCGGAGCCAAACTGAAACCAGATATTAGCATTAACACTGGCGGTCAGACTGCCGCCGTTCACAGTCAGCGATACATCCGAGCCATCTTTGGCCTGCACTAAAACACCATTTTTGAAAGCGACATCAGATGATGCAGTGACCTCGGCATTCTCGACACACAGGGCAGCATTGTTGCTGTTGCTCTGAACCCAGATGCCGGTCTGACTGGCGCTGGCATTCAGACTGCCGTCGCCCTGGATGGTCAGGTTGGAGCTGCCGGTAGAAGCGGAGCTGGCCAATACAAAAATCCCTTTGCCGACCTCTGCGATTGTATTGGTGCCCTCCAATGTGATGGTCAACTCCGCATCGCCGTTCTGATTGAATACGCCAATGGCCGAGCCGTTGATGTATGTGCCACCTTGAATACTTTCATTGTAATCCAATCCTTTTTTAATAGTGGCGTTGTGCAGGGTCAGGACATTGTTCTCTGCGTCATAATGGATATAGTTGTCCGTCGGTGTGTCACCGGCTGTGGATGCGGTGACGTTTCCATCGCTGTCGGTCGTCCAGTAGCCGGTGGAAGATATTTGCACACCACCTACATAAAGCACCTGTCCGATCGGCGCAGCCGCCAGCGCCGTGGCGGGCAGCAGCCCCAGGCAGAGGGCCAGTACGCAGAGTAGGCTTAAAAATCGTTTTTTCATAATGTTTCCTCCTTGTTTGCGCCTGTGTTCATTTGCTTTGCCGAAACACAGCGCATATTTTCATTGTGGCAGACACCCAGAATGGATTCGGCTGGCTGCCGGAAGTAGACGCAGGAACCGCAGTCAACACTTGCGGGATCATCATCCACCATTTCAGCATAAGGACAGGCGTCCTCAATAGTAAAAGAATAGGACGTCCCTCCGGGGTGTAGATCGGGGATTGTTCTATAAACAAACTGTAATCCTCGATTTCTTTTTTAGAGTGTTCGTCCCATCGCAAAGGAATCTCTATCACCTTCCCCTCATATTCATAGCGATTGATTTTACTCATGGGCACCACCTGCTTTCCAATTTTCACTCCCTGTTTTCATGGCAATAAATGCCCGCAGGGAAGTACGAATTGCATTTAACTGTAACTGTAGATAGTCCTCGTCCTCAAACAGCGCATAATGAACACAGGCACGGACAAACAGATAGGTCATGCCCTGGATAAAATCTGTGGGCATCCCCAGTTTGCCGGAAAGCAGTTCGGCATAATTGTGATACCTGATATTAACACCTTTGAAAAATTCCTTGCCGTATTCCCGGTACTTTGGACTTGCATATACTTGATACATAAAGCGGTATTTTGCCCCGTGGAGCTTTGCGGTGAGATAAGGCATTTCCCGCAAGAAACGTTCGATGTCCGCAAAACTGGTTGGGGCCTGTGACATAAAGTCGTCCTCCACCTTTGCCATACAGTGGGCAGTGGCTTCGATTACAAGATTATCCTTACTTTCAAAATAATAAAGTAAGCTCCCATTGGTAACCCCACAAGCATCTGCAAGCATTTTCAAACTCGTGTTTTCCAATCCGTTTTCACAAAAAGTATCAAAGCAGGTTTCCAGAAATGCTGTACGCCTTTCCGGGATCCCTTTTTCTTGCAATATAATTCACCTCCTGCTTTTTTTGATTGACTAAGCGGTAAATTCTATGAGAAAAAAATTGTACTGTTTATCAGGCAACACAAAAAGGCGTACCCCATCCGTATAAAAACGGGCGGAATACGCCTTTGAAAAATATGCGATTGTACTCTTGACAAGGAAAAAGGGCGCAGTTATGCTGTGCTTGCTTGCTGTGCTTGCTTGCTACCAGTGTGCTTCCTGCCGCCATTTTTGTCAAGCCCCTTTCTGAACATAAATATACATATAAAATTTTATCACAAATCCCGCTGATTTTCAACCTCTATTCGAGAAAAAATGGGGTGCGCTATCAACAATTCAGGTCGAATCATCTATTCCGCCGTGTAGACATTTAGAGGTCAAAAAGGCGTGATTTTAAGCCGTTTCCAGAGCCTAAACTTTGAGGGGCAAAGTGTTTGTACCTTACCCCTCGTTTTTGCGTCTGAAAGCGTTACAGGCTCATTTTTGCAGCTTTATCATTACCTCGTCTATAAGGTCTGTATATCTGCCCTGCGCCAGCAGCTTATTGCGGTACGCAAGCAGGGCGTTAAAAACATACCGTCTTTCTTCTGCCGTCAAATAAAGGTGGTATTTCTTCTTTCTCATACGAAGATCACCTCGGCATTGACGGTTTCCGTAACCGCCAACCGGAGGGCGTTCATTCTCTGCACCCACTCCATTTGATTGTCGGTTTTCAGCGTTTCGGTAATGCCCTCACGCTCTGCCCGCTGCTTCATAAGACGGTCAAACAGCTCCTGCGCCTGTTCCTCAACATCGGCAAGGTAGGAATGCAGCCTGCCGCTTGTCAAAAGACTGGTATAAAGCGCCTTTTTATGCTCACGGATATACCGCAAATGCCGCTGCCCCCATACGCCGATGTGCCGTTCTTCTTTTTCGGTTGGTAGTTCCAAGCAGGGGATATAATAATCGCCCCATAGCTCATACCAAAGACCGTTTTGCTCGTTGTAGATGTACTGTTTCATTTTGTAATCCTCCAAAATTATATATTCGCACATACATCACAGTTTCCCGATTGCCACACTCTGTTATATCTTGTTATGAGATTTTCTTGCCCTTGTATTTGCCCTTATGAGCAAGGAGAGAAAGAGTAAACTTGTGTGTAACCGTATAAAGAGATAAGGAGAATACATTGCGATAAATCCTTTATTTTCAGGGCTTTTGGAGGATTTTATTAAAACACTGTAACCTCTGTTGAGAGGTCATAATTTACTGATATTCAAATTCCAATTTTTCTTCCATATTTGTTATCCCATTCCTTCTTTTCGTATCTCTTTTTTACTGCCTCTGAAAGTTGGTCTTCTGTTATACAAAACCCTCTATTTTGTTGATTAACTATTTCGTTTAATTCCGCTAATGCAAGTCTATTTGCGTCTTGTATAAAACTGTCACCTTTATATTCTACTACTTTTAGTATCTTTACATGTATTTCATATCCTTTACTCAAAAAACTTTCTATATTTTTTTGTACATCTGTTTTTCTAACCCCTCGTAAATAATCGTATATATGACCACAAAACATTCTAGTAAAAATGTTATTCGATTTCCCAATATAAAAAGGAATTTCTTCGTTTTCTTTTTTAGCAAAAAAGCCGTATACTCCTCTAATGCAACTATTTAGCTTTATTCCATCTTCTACAAATATCTTATGTGACTTAGCATTTGAAATTCTTTTCAAAAACTCTTTTTCTTCTTTATCTGTCATATGCTTATCCTTTCGACACCTCTAAATTCGTTTCACTTCCACTACCCAAAGTATAATTCCATCTTCCAGGATGTACAACAAAAAAATACCACAAACCCAATCTCATAGGTTTGTGGTATTCATCAAAAAATCGGAGTGACAGGATTTGAACCTGCGACCTCTACGTCCCGAACGTAGCGCTCTACCAAGCTGAGCCACACTCCGTTAATATTGACCGAAACTTCTTTTTACAGAAGTTCCGGTTCCCCTGCCAAGGAACTACGGATAGAGGACTCGAACCTCTACTAACAGAGTCAGAGTCTGCTGTGCTGCCATTACACCAATCCGCATTACTAAGCTTCTGTGTTCGTTTTGTTCAGCGAACAAATATTATTATAGCAGGCTTTTCCAAAAAAGCAAGCCTTTTTTTAACTTTTTTTATTTTTTTGTCAAAAGATTATCTATCTATTTTCCCACCCGCACTATTTTTGCAGTTTTCTCTATTGTGTATCACGTTTTTCGGAGGCACCTGCCATTGTTTTCCCAGATACACTCTGCTTTCATTTGCCTGTATTTCCGGCTTTTCCGGCATACAGGCAATATATTTGTCACGCAGTATATCTGTCAGGAATTGTGTGCGTTCAGATTACAATTTACACAATTCCCCACCATAAAAGGTAATCGGGGACGTAATACTTTTTAAAAGTATTACGTCCCCGATTACTACATTTTCTTTATCCTCTCGATAGCTGCCACTGTGTTCTCGTAGCTGCCGAAAGCTGTCAGCCGGAAGTAGCCTTCTCCACTGGGGCCAAAGCCTGAGCCTGGTGTGCCAACAACGCCGGCCTTCTCCAGCAGGTGATCGAAGAACTGCCAGGATGTCATGCCGGCCGGTGTCTCCAGCCAGATGTACGGAGCGTTGACGCCACCGGATACATTGTAGCCTGCGTCTTTCAGTCCCTGGTAGATGACTTTTGCATTGTTCATGTAGTAAGCCACCTGCTCTTTCAGCTGTGCTTTTCCTGCCTCCGAGTAGACAGCCTCGCCGGCCTTCTGCACGATATAGGGCGCGCCGTTGTATTTTGTGCCGTGGCGTCTTGCCCACAGAGAGTGAAGCATCACATCTCCGGACTTAATGTCTTTCGGTACAATGGTGGCTCCCAGGCGGACGCCTGTAAACCCTGCGTTTTTTGAGAAGCTGCGCAGCTCGATGGCGCAGGTTCTTGCACCCTCGCACTCATAGATGCTGTGAGGTACGCCGTCCTCGGAAATGTAGGCCTCGTAAGCTGCATCGTAAATGATGACAGCTCCCACTTTATTGGCGTAGTCCACCCACTCCTGGAGCTGAGCCTTTGTGATGGTTGAACCTGTGGGGTTGTTGGGGAAGCACAGGTAAATGATGTCCGGCGTCTCTTTTGGAAGCTCCGGCGCAAAATTGGTCTCCTTTGTACAGGGCATGTAGATCACATCGCTCCATGTCTCTGTAGCCGGATCATAGGTGCCTGTGCGGCCTGCCATGACGTTGGTGTCCACGTATACCGGATATACCGGGTCGCACACAGCGATCTTATTGTCCTTTGCAAAAATCTCCTGGATATTTCCGGAGTCACATTTTGCCCCGTCAGAAATAAAAATCTCGTCTGCCTTTATATCACAGCCTCTGTCCTGGTAATCATTTTTTGCCATGGCGCTTCTGAGAAACTCATAGCCAAGATCCGGGGCATAGCCGTGAAAGGTCTCTGCGTGAGCCATCTCATCCACTGCACCGTGAAGCGCGTCAATGATGGCCGGAGCCAGCGGCTGGGTCACATCACCGATGCCCAGACGGATAATGGATTTTTCCGGGTTGGCTTCCTGGTAGGCTGCCACTTTTTTTCCAATAGTGGAAAAAAGATAGCTGCCCGGCAGTTTCAGATAGTCTTCATTTACTTTAAACATCTCTTGTATTCTCCTTCTCTTTTAAATTCTATTATACCTCGCCGTCAAACACGTGGACAGCGGGCCCTGTCAGCAGAATTTCGTTGGTGTCCTCCCTCCACTCTGCCAGCAGTTCTCCTCCTTTTAATTTTACAGTAACCTGGCGGTCTGTCAAGTAATTTAATACCCCGGCCGCCAGAGCCGCGCAGGCCCCGGTGCCGCAAGAAAGGGTTTCCCCGCTTCCCCGCTCCCACACTCTCACTGTCAGTGTCCTTCTGTCCTCCACCTGTACGAACTCCACGTTCACCCTTTTCGGGAACCGCCCGTGGTACTCGATAGCAGGGCCAAGCCACTGCAGATCCAGCCCTTTCACACGCTCTGTAAAAATGACAGTGTGGGGATTGCCCATGGAAAGAGCCGTCATCCGGTATGAGGCTCCGTTGACTCTGACATCCTCGCTGATCATGTAAGTGTGCTCCGAGATAGCCGGCACCTGGTCCGCCTCCAGAACGGGCCGGCCCATATTCACTTCCACCGCAGTAATGGCTTCTCTCCCTCCAGTCTTCTTTCGGGCGTTTTCCGTTCCTGGCAAACCGTTCAGCAGGCGGAGGTGCCGGATACCGGCCCGGGTCTGGATATCCAGCTCTTTTTTGTCTGTCATCCCACGGTCATAGACGTATTTCCCCAGGCAGCGGATGCCGTTCCCGCACATCTCTCCCGGCGAGCCGTCCGCATTGTACATCTCCATGGCAAAATCTGCTTTCCCGGAGGGGCAGATCAGTATGAGTCCGTCCGCCCCCACCCCTAAATGCCTGTCACTGAGCCGCCTGGCAAGGATCTCCGGCTCCCGCACGTTTTCTTCCAGGCAATTCACATAGATATAATCATTCCCTGTTCCCTGCATTTTCGTAAATTTCATAGGCTTTTTATTCTGCTCCTGCATTTTCTTTCTTGTTTCATATATACGGCCAGCCCTCTCTGTTTTAGAAGCACTCACCCCATATAGCAGGAGTAGTCTCGGCAATACTGTAAAAAAACAGGCAGGAGCCCCCTGCCTTCTCCATACAGTTCTTTCAGAGAAAGCAGGGGAACTCCCGCCTTTGGGATTAAAGTATATCTATGCTGGACAGGAACACCCCTGTCTCATGTCACACTTTTGCCGTCAATGTCTTGGCTGTCACGCCGGGCTGCATGCCCAGCTTCCCGGAAAGGGCACTGGTCACGTCCCCGGGGGCGTCCATCACCACACTGATGATCGACACATTTCTCTGCCTGTACGGGATGCCCATCCTGCCTACAATGTACTGTCTGTACTCATGGAGCAGGTCATTCACTGCAGCAGCAGCCTGCTCATCCCTCACAATGATGCTGACCACAACCACTTTATTTTCCATGGCGTCCTCCTTTGCCTTCTCCATTCTACATGGCCTCCACGATCTGCTGCGCAAATGCGTCCAGCTCTGTCTCTCTGCCATTCTGAAGAGTTGACTTGATGGAAATCTTTGTGTCCAAAAGGGAGATATTCTTCATCTCCTCCAGCTTTGCTGTGATCAGTCGCCCGGAAGCAGCTGCCCAGGTACCATTTTCCATAAGGGCCACTGTCCGGTTCTGTACGGAAAGCGCCTTCATATCCTCCAGAAGGTCTGCCATCGGAGGATAGATACCTCCGTTGTACGTGGAGCATGCCAGCACCACGTGGCTGCACCGGAAGATCTCAGAGATAAGCTCTGACACATGTGTCCGGGACACATCGTACATTTTTATATCTTTTACGCCCTTTTCAGTCAGGCGGGCAGCCAGTGCGTCCGCCGCATTTTCCGTATTTCCGTAGATCGATCCGTACACGATCACAACAGCCTTGTCCTCCGGCTCATACCGGCTCCACTTGTCATACTTGTCAATGAACCATTCCAGATCCTTTCTCCACACCGGTCCGTGGAGAGGGCAGATCATCTGAATATCCAGAGCTGCCGCCTTCTTAAGAAGGGCCTGCACCTGGACACCATATTTCCCTACAATATTGGCGTAATATCTTCTGGCATCCGGCAGCCACTCCCGCTCAAAGTCCACCTCGTCGCTGAAGAGTTTTCCGTTCAGGGCGCCAAATGTACCGAAGGCGTCTGCCGCAAAAAGGATCTTGTCCTTCTCATCGTAGGTGACCATGACTTCCGGCCAGTGCACCATAGGAGCCATGAGAAAATGAAGAGTGTGGGATCCGGTCGTTAATGTGTCGCCCTCTTTCACAGCCATCATACGCTCCCCGGCGTCAAAAACGCTGACATCATAAAACTGGCCGATCATCTGGAGAGCCTTGACACTGCCCACCACCTTAGCCTGAGGATACGCCCTCATAATATCAACAATGGTGCCGCAGTGATCCGGCTCCATGTGCTGTACGATCAGGTAGTCGAGAGAACGTCCCTTCAGCGCGTAAGCCACATTTTCAAGAAACTGCTGTGACATGCCGCTGTCAACTGTATCCATCAGCACGGTCTTCTCATCCAGGATCACATAAGAATTGTAGGAGACTCCGCGGGGGATGGGGAACAGGTTCTCAAAAAGAGCCAGTCTTCTGTCATTGCAGCCTGCCCATACAACATCGTCCGTTACTTTTCTTGTAATCTGCATATACTAAACCTCCTGTTTATCTATCCGCTTTTTGCCTTCCTATTATAACATACTTATTCTTCCGTGTATGCTGAATTTTTTGCGGATTTTTCGCAACATGGCGGCAATTTATACAAAAAAGACAGGTCTTATGAAACCTGTCCTTTGTCTTCCTTCTCTTTCCCGAAAGTCAGCTCCATCCTGGTACCCTTTCCAAGACTGCTGTCCACATGGATCGTTGCATTGTGGAGAAGCGCTCCGTGTTTGACAATGGAAAGTCCAAGCCCGGTGCCGCCTGTTTCCTTGGAGTGGCTTTTATCCACTCTGTAAAAGCGCTCAAAGATCCGCTCCTGCTGATCCTCGGGTATGCCGATCCCGGTGTCCGTGACGATCACTTTCACGCCCTTCAGAGTCCTGCCCACCCAGACGTCTACCTTGCCGCCCAGCTTATTGTATTTGATGGCGTTCTCACAGATATTGTAGATCATCTCATTGAGAACCTGGCGGATT
This sequence comes from Lachnoclostridium phocaeense, assembly GCF_959599685.1. Taxonomy (NCBI): domain Bacteria; kingdom Bacillati; phylum Bacillota; class Clostridia; order Lachnospirales; family Lachnospiraceae; genus Lachnoclostridium; species Lachnoclostridium phocaeense. The sequence goes on along the minus strand of NZ_CAUGIN010000035.1, from coordinate 16,720 downwards.
CCCACGACGCTGACAGGCTCCCCGGAGACCTCCACATGCACACTGTGCTTCTCCGCCTTGTGGGCAAGCCTTGAACACACTTCCCGCGTAAGGGAATACAGATCCACCTCTTCTTTTTCCACTTCCACGCCGCCTTCATCCAGCTTGGAAAGCCGTATGATATCTTCGATGAGCACAATAAGGCGGCTGGCCTCATTGTAGATCCTCTCAGAAAATCCACGCACGTCCTCGGGTTTTACAAGCCCGTTCATCATGATCTCCGCGTATCCGGAAATGGACGTGAGAGGCGTCTTCAGCTCATGGGAGACATTGGCTGAAAACTCTTTTCTCATATTTGCGATTGCTTCTTTTTCCTTGTTCTGCTTATCCATACTTTCTAACAACGGTGTCAGTTCCTCATAAACATCATTTTCCAGCGGATGTTCCAGATCCAGTTTGTTGATAGGTTCTATCAGTTTTGATACCTGCCACTTTGAAAGCAGCCAGGCAAAAAGGATCATCAGCGCCGCAATCCCCGCCAGTACAGGAAGAATCTGCATAGCCGATCCGAGAGCACTGGCCATTGTCTTTGACACGCGCAGAACCGTTCCATCGGAAAGCTGTTTTGCATAGTAGAACATTTCCTGCTTTATTGTGTCAGACCTCCGGATATCCTGCCCTTCCCCGCTGCCAAATGCTTCCCTTACCTCAGGACGGTTTGCATGATTTTCCATTTCATCCTGCCCGTCTCCGGAGTCATAGAGAACTTTGCCGTCCCTGTCAATCCACGTCACCCTTGTACTTCTTCTCACTTCATCCATTTCATCCAGATAGCCCGTACCAGCTATCTCTATAGCTTTACAGATGTAATCCGCCTCCTGCTTCATCTCGTCTTCCATTGCGGCGACATTCTGCCGATAGACCACAAGAGTCAGAAGTGCAAATGTCACAAGCAGAGTCGTTGTAATGACCAGGGTCATGCTTCGCTGTATTTTCTGCCTCATAGTATCTCCTATTCACTCATACGGTAGCCGACTCCGCGGACAGTCTGGATCTGCTCTCCCGCATCTCCCAGCTTCTGTCTCAGAGTCCGGACATGGACATCCACCGTCCGTGTCTCCCCGTCAAAATCATACCCCCAGATATCTTCAAGGAGCTGGTCCCTTGTCAGAACAATATCCGGGTTTTTCATCATTCGCTTTAACAGCTCGAATTCTTTTAAAGTCAGCGTGACAACCCTGCCATCCGCCTGGACTTCATGTTTTTTCACATCCATGACAATATGCCCAAGTGCGATCTTGTCATCGATCTTTACGGAATTTTTGCTGCTTCTTCGCAGAACTGCCTTGATCCTTGAGATCAGCTCCATCATACCGAAAGGTTTCGTGACATAATCGTCAGCTCCCAGATCCAGTCCCATGACCTTGTCGTACTCCGTACCTTTTGCAGTCATCATGATCACAGGGATATCCTGCGTCTTCACCGATGCCTTAAGCTGTCTGAGAAGAGAAATACCATCCTCTCCGGGGAGCATGATATCAAGAAGAATAAGCTCTGGCGTCTCCAGCGCCAGAGCCTCAAGAAAACTGCTCCCATCCTCAAAGCCACGGGCCTTGAATCCTGTTGTCTCTAATGTATATATGACCAGTTCGCGGATGTTGTTGTCATCCTCTACACAAAAAATCATCAGTTTTCTCCCTTGTTACGCATTATGCCTCAACAGCCTGCGTTCCTTTGTGAACACCGGTGATGGAAAATTCCACCCACTCGGCGATATTGGTGGCATGATCGCCGATACGCTCCAGATACTTGGCGATCATGATCAGATCAACGCCCTGCTCTCCTCTGTTTCCCTCTGCGATCAGGTTGATGATACTTCTGCGGATATCGTCGAAAAGCCCGTCAATGTTATCGTCAGCTTCCATAACTTTTCTTGCAAGCTCAAGATCGCGCTCCACGTAGGCAGTCACGCTGTCATTTACCATCCTTGCCACACCTGCGGACATCTCCTCGATCTTCTTGACATCTCCCGCCTCGGACATGCCTGCGGATATAATGATCTCGGCAATGTCGGCTGTCTGGTCGCCGATACGCTCCATATCCGTGATCATCTTAAGAGCTGCGGAAATCTGGCGCAGATCCCTGGCCACCGGCTGCTGCTGAAGAAGAAGCTTCAGGCAGAGACGCTCAATATCCTTCTCCATCTGATCGATCTCCTCATCTGCGGCCATGACTTTCTTTGCCTGTTCCAGGTTTCCCTCCACAAGGGCCTTTGTCACCCGGTTGATGGCCAGTTCGCAGAGCTCTCCCATACGTGTCAGTTGTTCGTTGAGCAGCTCAAGCTGCATATCAAATTTATTACGCATATCCTAACCAAACCTCCCTGTGATATAATCTTCTGTTCTCTTGTCTGAGGGGATGGAGAACAGTTTCTCTGTATCATTGTACTCAATGACCTCACCCAGCAGGAAAAATGCTGTATTGTCAGACACACGCACGGCCTGCTGCATGTTGTGTGTGACCATGACAATAGTATAGTCCTTTTTCAGCTCCATCGCAAGGTCTTCGATCTTGGAGGTGGAGATGGGGTCCAGGGCGGATGTGGGCTCATCCATGAGGAGCACCTCAGGCTCCACAGCCAGGGCTCTGGCGATACACAGCCTCTGCTGCTGTCCGCCGGACATGCCAAGGGCGCTGGTCTTGAGACGGTCCTTGCACTCATCCCAGATTGCTGCATTCCGCAGGGATTTCTCCACGATGTCATCCAGCTTTGACTTGGAGTGCACGCCGTGGGTCCTGGGACCGTAGGCGATGTTGTCGTAAATGCTCATGGGGAAGGGATTGGGCTTCTGGAACACCATTCCCACACGCTTTCTCAGCAGATTGACATCCATCCCTTTGAAGATGTTCTGTCCGTCCAGCTCGATGCTCCCTTCGATCCGGCAGCCCTCCACCAGGTCGTTCATGCGGTTGATAGATTTTAACAGGGTAGATTTCCCGCATCCGGAAGGTCCGATAAAAGCGGTAATCTTATTGGCTTCTATTTCAAGATTTACATTTTTCAGAGCCTTGAAGTCACTGTAGTACAAGTCAAGGTTCTTAATACTTATCTTCGACATTTCCTTTACCTTTCCTATGCTTTAGTCAGTTTTCTTGCGATCACGCTTGACAGCGCGTTGATGCCTACAACGAGGACGAGCAGGATGACTGCCGTCGCGTACGCCTGGTCCATGTAGAGACCTTCACTGGACAGATTGTACATGTGCACAGCCAGTGTACGTCCGGAACCGAACACGCTGGTGGGCACCTGTGCCACTGTACCGGCAGTGTAGATCAGAGCGGCTGTCTCGCCTACGATACGTCCGATGGCCAGGATGATACCTGCCAGGATACCGGGGATGGCAGACGGAAGCACGATGCGGAACACGGTCCGCAGCTTACCTGCCCCCAGCCCGAAGCTTCCCTCACGGTAGGAGTCCGGAACTGCCTTTAACGCCTCCTCCGTGGTCCTCATGATAAGCGGAAGGATCATGATGGACAGGGTAAACGCACCGGCCAGGAGTGAGAAGCCCCACCCCAGCGTGTTTACGAAGAAGAGCATACCAAACAGGCCGTACACGATGGAGGGAATACCGGAAAGTGTTTCTGTTGTAAGACGTATGACCTCCACGAACTTGTTGCCCTTGCCGGCATATTCCACAAGGAAAATAGCGGAAAAGATACCAAAGGGGATGGCAATGATCAGGGAGAGCAGCGTCATGATCACTGTGTTGATGAGGGCCGGCACTACCGACGCGTTCTCAGAGGAATATTCCAGCGAGAACAGGGACGGGGTGATGTGGGGCAGCCCGTTTACAAGGATGTATACGATCAGGAAGATCAGCACCGCAAAGGTAATGACCGCCGCGAGCATAACAAGAAGGAATACCACGAAGGAGCCCGGATGCTTCAGATAGGTATTGAACTTATCTTTTATTGTCATTTTATTACTCATGGTCCGCCCCCCTCTTAAGTAATGCCACGCTGAAGTTGATGATCAGGATGAACACAAAGAGCACAACGCCTGTAGCGATCAGCGCTTCTCTGTGCAGCCCTGTAGCATAGCCCATCTCCAGAACGATGTTTCCTGTCAGGGTACGGATACCCTGGAGGATGCTGGCTGTCAGACGGGGCTGGTTGCCCACGATCATGATGACTGCCATGGTCTCGCCGATAGCCCGGCCGATGCCCAGGACAATGCCTGCGATCACACCTGATTTTGCCGCCGGGATGATGACCCGGAAGATACTTCTCTCCTTTGTCGCTCCCAGAGCGAGAGAGCCCTCATAGTAGTGGGCGGGCACCGCTCTCATGGCGCTCTCTGTTGTGCCGATGATGGTCGGGAGGATCATCATGCCGAGGATAAGGGAGGTAGTCAGGATGCTGTTTCCGTCTCCCGCACGGTCCACCAGTCCCAGGCTCTTTAATGTCCGTCCGAACTCGCGGATGAGCGGCACAACGACCACCAGGCCGAAAAAGCCGTACACAACGGACGGGATGCCTGCCAGCAGCTCCGTGGCAGCCTTCAGCGGTTTATAGATCTGCTTCGGACAGTACATAGCCATGAAGACAGAGGTGAGTATACCGATGGGCACACCGAAGATGATGGCCCCCGCTGTCACATAGAGACTTCCGATGATCATCGGGAAGATGCCGAACAGCTCATTGTTCGGGCGCCAGATATCACCCGTAATAAACTTTACAAATCCGATTTCACCAATTGCAGGGATGCCATTTGCAAAAAGAAAGATACAAATGAGTGCTACCGCCAGCACCGAAGCGCAGGCGGCAACTAAGAACACTCCCTGCATGAATTTTTCAGTCCATGCTTTAGATTTCATTTTTTACTTTTTCCTCTTATCTTATAGTAGGATTACTCAGCAATCTCATCCCAGGAGAATACTTCGCCTGTGTAGATCTGTTTTACCTGGTCAGATGTCATCTCGTCTGTCGGGTTGTTGTTGTTTACGATGACTGCAATACCGTCTGTAGCGATCACGGTCGGTGTAAGCTCAGCAGCCTCATCCTCCTTCAGCTCTCTGGATGCCATACCGATGTCGTAGCTTCCCTCGATAGTGGATGTCATACCTGTTGTGGAGTCAGATGTCTGGAGCTCGATGTTAGCGTTGGGGTTCACTTCTTTGTAAGCCTCTACCAGCTTCTCCATCAGAGGAGATACAGAAGAGGAACCACCTACTACACAGTCGCCTGCCGGTGCTGTTCCTGCATATGCCTCAACGTCTGCCACCGGGATGTAACCCTCGTCAGATACAACCTGCTGTCCCTCTGTGCTCATGATGAAGCTCATGAAGTCTGCGGCAACCTCGTTTGTGCTGTCAGGCTTTACTGCTACATTGAAAGGTCTGGATACCTTGTAGGATCCGTTCTCGATGTTCTCTGCTGTGGCCTCTGCTCCGTCAATGGAGAGAGCCTTTACGCTGTCATCCAGAGAGCCAAGAGAGATGTATCCGATCGCGTACTCGTTCTCAGCAACTGTTGTCATCATAACGGAGGTGTTGTTTGTGATCTGAGCGTCTGCTGTTGTCATGTCAACATCCTCGCCGTCTACCTCCTCAACAACGCCGAACAGCTCTGTGAAGGCGCCTCTTGTACCGGACCCGTCCTCACGGGATACGATGGTGATATCGTTGGAGGCATCCCACTCACTTGCTGTGTCTGTGCTGCCGCTGTCTGAGGATGTGTCATCAGATGAGCTGCCGCATCCTGCGAGCATGCCTGTCATCATTCCTGCTACTGCCAATACTGCCATAAACTTTTTCATTTTCATGGTTTTGATCTCCTTTTGTTTTCCTGCGAAATTTTGTTATGTATTTTCTTGACAGTAGCTATCTTATAAGAGCAATGTTAAATCTGAAATCACCCGAATGTTAAATCTACGTAAAATCCTGAAGACTTGTAGAAATCTTACTGCCAAAAAAATACCCTTCCCACACAGGGCACACCTGGTGTCCCCATATGGAAAGGATATCCATTTTTCTGCAAATTACACATTTTCATCTGTTTTAGATGCCCGGCATCCCCGGCAGGTCAGAGTCTCTTCTCAAAGTTTCCATCCACCGCGCATCCCTCTGTAAATATCATGAAGGCATGGGGGTCGATACTGTGCACGATCTGCTTGATCTGCCCCATCTCATATTTGGATATCATGACAAACAGGATGTAGGAGGTCTTGTTTGTGTAGGCACCCTCCCCGTCCCAGTTGGTGACGCCCCGGCCGAGCTGTTCCATGATGGCCCGGGAAATGCCCGTCTTTTTTGTAAAGATCATAACGCTCATATTGATATTCTGCACATGGACACGGTCAATGGCAATAGACAGGATGGTCGTGTAGATGAGCGAGTAGATGACGATCTCTATGTTGAACATGAACAGACAGATCGCGTAGACGAGCACGTTCATCATGATATTGACCCTGCCCACACTAAAGCCGGGGTATTTCTTTGTGCAGCACAGGCCGATGATGTCCTGTCCGCCGCCGGAGCTGCGCCCCCTGAGGATCAGGCCGGTACCGGTACCCGCCACGATGCCGCCGATGATGCAGGAGGTGAGGTAATCGTCTACCAGGGGGGCTGCCGGAATGGGCACGATGGTCAGGAACACACTCTGGATGCCTACGGTCACCAGCGTCTTCACCGCAAAGCCCTTCCCCAGGACCCGGTAGCCCAGGTAAAAGAGGGGGATGTTCATGATAAAGTAGATGATACCGGACAGGTCCACCCCCGCCGGCACCGGTACGTGTATCACCTGGACAATGAAGGTCCGGATCAACTGGGCGATACCCATGAAGCCCCCGTTGTAGAGTCCCAGGGGCGTGATCAGCACGTTGACGCCGAAGGCGAACAGAAAACTGCCTCCCACCGCGTAGATCCCCTGGGTGATCAGTTCTTTTTTTCTTGCATCCAGCTTACCATTCATTTCTCTTACCCCCGTATTTTTCTCATTCCTTTTTCGTTATTCGTTCCTTTTGTCTTCCTTTAGAGTAAAAGGGACTTAAGCCCTCTGCTTAAGTCCCTGACTGCTGTTCTTCCAGACACGCCTGTATCGCCTCGTTCAGCGACAGCATCTTCTCGTCCAGTGTGGAGACCATCTCCGCACATTCCCGGAGATCGCGGCTGATATATTCCGGCGCGTTTCCCTCGAATTTATAATAAATCTTGTGCTCAAGACTGGCCCAGAAATCCATCGCGATGGTCCGGATCTGGATCTCCACCTTCGTGTCCACCACGCTGTCCGACAGGAAGATGGGGACGGACACCAGCATGTGGTAGCTCTTGTACCCGCTGGGCTTTGGATTTTTGATGTAGTCCTTGATGGAGAGCACCTTCAGGTCGCTCTGATTGCCGATCATCTCAGCCAGCTTGTAGATGTCTGACGTAAATGAGCAGATCAGGCGGACCCCCGCGATGTCATTGACATACTTTACCATATTCTCAATGGATGTCTCGTATCCGTACCTTTTCAGCTTCTTGACAATGCTCTCCGCTGTCTTGATCCTGGTCTTGATATGTTCGATGGGATTGTATTGATGGACATGCTGGAATTCATCATTGAGGATCTCCAGCTTTGTCCCTACCTCCTTCAGCGCTGAAGAATAGAGGAACATGATCGTCTTCCAGCTGTCTACATCCTCATAAATCTTAAGTGGTGTTTCCATAGCTGCTATCTGTACTCCTTACTATGCCGCAGGCTGTATGTATATCCTTTTTATCTCCTGCAGCAGACTGCTTACATAATAGTATATCACAATCCGGAAACAATGTCATAGACTTCACACTTATTTAAGAAAGTAGTTATATTCGCTCCATACAGGGAGACGGCTTAAAATTCTATCCCCTCCCTGGCGCTCCTCCCCTCATCGTAGGGATGCTTCACCTTCCGCATCTCTGTGGCGTAATTGGCCATCTGCATCAGCTCATCAGACACGTGGTGGCCTGTCATGACCACCTCCAGCCCCCTGGGCTTGTGCTGCAGGAAGTGGATCAGCTTCTCCTCGCTCAGAAGCCCCAGGTCCGCCGCGCAGACTGCCTCGTCCAGGATCAGCACGTCAAAATTGATGCAGAATTTAGCGATCTCATCCAGTGCCTTTGTATTGTAATGTCTGTATTCCGCCTTCTCTTCCCTGTTCATCTGGTTGTAGAACTTCACGTGGCGTTTTCCCGGCAGACAGGTCACATTGGGGATCTGCTCCAGGATCTTTCTCTCGTTTGAAGTATTATTTTTCATAAACTGGAAGACAAGGACCTTCAGCCCGCTGCCCGCCGCCCGGATCGCCTGTCCCATGGCCGCTGTCGTCTTCCCTTTTCCGTCTCCGTAATAAATGTGTATCAGTCCGGTACCTTTCATTCCTATACCCCCTTACTGCTTCATATGCATTCCCTTATCTTCTTTTCTCTTCCATGCACTCTGTAAGCTATTTTAAAATCTATCGTCCCTGAAGTCAAGACACGATCTCCACCTGGCACATGCCCATGGTCTGAAGAGCCGCCTCGTGGCTGGCCGGTGTGACCCCCGCACAGCAGGACCTTCTCACCTTCACCTGCAGCTCCGGCGCGGCCGCCTTGATGAGAAGGGCATTGGACACCACGCAGATGTCTGTGCAGAGCCCCACCAGCTCCACCTCGCCGTAGCCTCCCTCTGCCACATACTCCATCAGCTCCAGACTCCCAAAGGCGGGCTTGTCTATCACGCGCCCGACAAACCCGCTCAGCTCATCGACGATCTCCCAGCCTTCCGTTCCCCGGATACAGTGCTCCACCGGAAGATTCCTCCCCTCCTGGGTCTGCAGATAGTCCGCCGGGTGGGTATCCCGTGTAAAGAGAACCTCCCAGCCCTCCTCCCCGGCCTTGAGGATGCGCTCCTTCACCAGGGGAACAATGGCCTGCGCCTCCTGTGTCCCCAGACTCCCGTCTACAAAATCCCTCTGCATATCCACAACGATCAAAAGCTTTTTCATGTTTATCACACCTCTTTCCTATCTTTAATAGATACACTATCCCCGGGAAATTTGCAAGTGCCACAGCCGGATATTCCCGTTTTAGATTTTCTTCACATTTTTTAGAACTTAATAATCATATCTTCATTTTTTCTTTAGATGAGTGTCACAGATTGGACATATTTCCCCTATATACTAAAACCATCAAATAAATGAAGCTGACGGGGGTACACAGATATCGGTTCTTGGATTTCCGACAGCTTCGCCTAAAGACATTAAGTTATATTTAGATAGATTTACCTTTTTTCTCTTATTTCCTTTTTTCTGAGGCAGCCGGAAGCGGCTGCCTCTTCCTTTTGTCCCATCCCGGTGCTATAATGGTTAGACAAATACCTCAGAAAGGATGGCACACATGTTTCGTTTATGGGCAAAAGAATTTAAAGGGGGGCGGATGGTGAGAGATACGGTAGTCTGCGATGGCGGCGACGACACACGCACCCACAAGATCTTCCGGGCGCTGGATGAGATATGCTATGACTTCGACCTCAGCAAGCCCATCTGGCTGGACTCCACTGTCACTGAGTTCAAGAGACACAGCAAGACCCGGTTTTATCAGGATAATTTCGTGGACTCCATCGATTTTGACTATCTGGAGATCCAGGTAATAGAAGAAGACTGATCCCAAGAGGGACCAGTCTTCTTTTTAGTCTCACCCGTTCTGTATGGCCGCAAGAGGGCTCAGCCTCATGGCCCGCAGGGCGGGGATATATCCCGCGCCCATCCCCACCAGCATGGAAAATCCCACTGCCGCCAGGACCAGCCAGGGAGGAATGAAGGATATCCCTCCTCCCACACCCATGATGTTCTTTGTGGCTGTCAGGGCATTGATGACAGTGGACACCGCAAAGCTCAGCACGCAGCCCGCCGCGCCTCCCATCAGCCCGATGAAAGCCGCCTCCAGAAGAAACATCTGGCGGATATTTTTCAGGCTGCAGCCCAGCACCTTGATGACGCCGATCTCTTTTGTCCTCTCGTAGATGGACATCATCATGGTGTTGGCGATGCCGATAGCCGCCACCAGAAGAGAGACCGCGCCGATACCTCCCAGCACTGCCTGGATGATCGCAAGCTGGCTTTTCATGCTCTTCATGAACTCAGCGTTTGTCTCCGCGTTGTATCCCATCTGGCGGATGGCCGCCGCCACGCTGTCCGCCTGGTGGATATCGTCCACCCGCACGAGAGCCTGGCTGTAGCAGAACTCCCTGTAGGGCTTTCCGGACTTTGTGACCGGCTGTCCCGGCAGGGCACGGCCTGCAAATTCCTTTTTCAGCGCCTGCTTCAGCGTGTCCAGGTCACAGTACACACTGGAGAAATGTTCGCCGTAATCCTCCTGGCCGCCCGCTACCACTCCGCTTGCCTGCACCGCATATTTTCGCACAGACTTCCCGGTTCCCGTGGCAGCGCCGCTCTCCCCGGAGCTGCTCCCAGAGGCCGGCGATGCGGCTCCGGACGCAGTCTCACCGGAGAAGCCGGCCGGGGACATACCACCTTCCCGGCTCTGGCTGTAGCCGCTCTCGTCCAGAACGAGGAACAGGGTGTCATGTGCCAGATCTATATCCGGCAGCCGTGCATATTCGTCATAGGTCCCGCCGCCCCTGCTGTCCGCAAAGGAGGAGAGGACACCGTTTCCATAGACTAGCTCCAGCTTCCCCCTGCCGCTCTCCGGCAGGCGCCCGCCGGGGGCCAGCTTTATGTTCCTGCTCTCCAGCCCCTCCGGCGTCATGCCGGTGAGCTGGACTGTCGCCTCATATCCGCCCTTCAGCAGAACAGCTGACACGGTATAGACCGGCTGCACGCTTTTTACATGCTCCATCCCCGCGAGCTGGGACACAAGCTGGTCTGTCACCTGCTTCCGCTCCTGTCCTTTCTTGCCGCCCGGGCTCCCCTCCGGGGAGCCCGACCCGGCTTCCTTCCCGGTGACAGTGATCGTGTTCAGTCCCCCTGTCTCCTCGATCTGCCGGTACATCGCTTTCTGCATGCCCAGCCCGAGAGAGAACATGACCACAATAGAGGTGGTGCCGATGATGACTCCCAGCACTGTCAGGAAGGTCCGGAGCTTTCTCTTCAGCAGACTGCTGCTACTCATCCTCAGAAGGTCCATCCAGCTCATACAGCACCTCCTCTTCCGCTGCCCTCTTCTTTCTCTTCCATATCACTGCCGCCGTCGTTCCGGCTGCGGCTGCAAGGACCGCTGCCGCCACGGGCACGAAGGGGAAGGAGGGGGCCGGTTTCATATCCGCTTCATCCCACTCTGTGGTCTCCACGGCCTCCGCGACCTCCAGCTGCAGCTCCTTTTCCGCTTTCGATATCTTGCCCGCCTCGTCCTCATAGGTTACAGTCATCTTTACCTTCTCCGGGCCCTTTGTCTTCTTCTCGCCCTCCAGCATAGCATCTATGGCAGCGCTTGCCCCCGGCTCCACACTGCCCACAAAGAGCTCCTCCTTCTTGATGCCCTTTCCTTCAAACAATGCCTTTACATTATAGAGCTTCACCCGCCCCATGTTGTAGAGGCTGCAGGATACGTTGGACTCCTCGCCGGGACTGATGACCGTAGGCGTCACCTCAAAATCACTGAACTCGAACCTCGCCTCCTGTCTGACCGGGATGGAAATGCTGGACTGAGCTTCGATCTGAGCTGCGTTCTGGTCCTCATATTTCATCGCAAGGTTTATGCTGTAGGGCTTCTGCACCAGGTCGGCCTTGGCGTTCAGCTGTATGGAAATATCCGCCGTTCCTCCTGCCCCGATCTGGTCCAGATAGAGGGAGCTGGCACCTGACGCAGGCAGGAAGGCCGGCGCCGTGGTCTGCTCATCCCGCCCTTCCGTGGGCGCTGCCAGCTCAAAGAGCAGATTGCTTACCCTGGAGGCTTTGGATGTATTTTTCAGATGGATCGTCAGCTTAAAGTCAGTCCCAGCTTTTACCTCTCCCGGGTCTGTGTCAAATCCGGTGACGATCACCCGGGGCACCGTGCCTGACGAAGCCTGCCCGCCGCCTGTCACGGGGCCGTTCTCAAAGCTCCCTGCCAGGGCCGCCATGGAGCCGCCCTCTGTCTGTACCTCTCTGGCCGCCGTCCAGCCCGCAGGGCCGTCCTGAGCGCCGCCGGCTCCCTGCCAGGACTCCCCGGCGCCTCCCTGAGGCTTTGAACCGTCAGGCTCCTTCCCGCTCTCGTTTGCAGTAACATTTACGTAGAAGGAGCTGCTGCCGCCGATGTCCTCCCCACCGGACCCTGTGGCGGACACGTCGAAGACCACCCTGTACCGCCCCGGAGCGGCATCCCCTCTGGCTGTAAATCCGAAGGAGGCCTGCCAAGTCTCCCCCGGGGCCATGCTTTCTTTTCCCTCCTCATAGCTCTGGTAATCTGTCGCAAAGGGCCACTGTCCTTCCTCGCCCTCCAGCCTGGGCACTGCTTTTATGTTTTTCAGCTCATCCGGTCCGTTGTTCTTCACCTCCAGGACAAAGGTCTTTGTCTCTCCCTGCTCATACGCGGGAACCCTGTTCTCCGGAACAGATACCTGTATCCTGGCGGCCGCGGCCCTGGACTCTCCCTGGGGCATCAGCGCCATCCCAAACACAACTGCTGCCACAGCTCCCGCTGTGATCCTCTTAAACCATTTCTTCATCTTCTGTACTCTCCTTTTTCTTTACTTCAATACTCACTATCTTCCCGTCAATGACTTTGATGATCCGGTCCGCCCAGGACGCAAGCTGGGGGTCGTGGGTGACCATTACGAGGGTGCAGCCCTGCTCCTTTACCACCTTCTGCATCAGGGCCATGATCTCCCTGGACGTGCGGGAGTCCAGGTTTCCCGTAGGCTCGTCCGCAAAGATGATCTCCGGATCTGACACGAGAGCCCGGGCCACGCCCACTCTCTGCTGCTGTCCCCCCGACATCTGATTGGGGAAATGCTTTCTGTATTTTCCAAGCTTGACCCTCTCCAGCATCAGGCGGGCCTTCGCTGTCCTCTCGCTTCTCTTCACACCCCGGAAGTTCAGGGGAAGCGCCACATTTTCCTCCGCGTCCATGGAAGCGATGAGCTGGTAGGCCTGGAAGATAAAGCCCACCCGGCGCCTGCGGAAGCTGACAAGCTGCTCCTCGTTCATCCGCTCCAGATGGTGTCCGCTGATGACCACCTCCCCTTTTGTGGGCTTTTCAAGACCCGCCAGCATATTCAGGAGCGTGGACTTCCCCGACCCGGATGTACCTACAATAGCACAGAACTCGCCCTTTTTGATCTCAAAATCCACGCCGTCCAGGGCCCGCACCGTCTCCTCGCCCAGGTAGTACAGCTTGTACAGGTTTTTTACTTGTATCACGCTCTGCACGTTCAACCCTCCTTTTATCTTTGTTCGTCCTCCCATATCCCGGTCAGAGATGAGTGCACGACAAAGTGAGGGTATCATATAAATCCTAAGGCTTTGCTGGCAATTTATTTAAGATTTTATGAAGATAAATGAATATCATTTTCAATCATTTCTTCATCTTCGGCTCAAACACGAGGGAGGCCAGGTATCCGAAGATGAGGGCGGCCGAGATGCCGGCGGCGCTGGCTTTGAAGCCTCCCAGGAAAATGCCGATAAATCCCTCCTCTTCTACCGCCTCCTTCACCCCGTTCCACAGAGTGTTCCCAAAGCCAAGCAGAGGGACAGAGGCGCCTCCCCCGGCGAACTCTGCGAAGGGCTGGTAGATCCCCAGGAATCCCAGCACCGCGCCGGTGCACACCAGAAGGACCATGACTCTCCCAGGCATGAGTTTTGTGCGGTCCAGCAGGATCTGAACGAGAGCGCAGATGGCGCCTCCCACCCAGAATGCATTGATATATTCCATCCTAATCTTCCTCCTTCCAGTCCGGGCACTGTTCCAGCACAATGCCATGGGCGATCCCCGGGACGCTGGCTCCCTCGTTGTAGCTGACCGTGGACATGAGGGCCCCGGTGGGGACAAACAGAACCCGCCTCCACTCCCCGGAAATGATCTTGGGCAGGATGTAGGAGGCCAGGGTCACGGCCGCACAGCCGCAGCCGCTCCCTCCCGCGTGGGTGTCCTGGGTCTGCTGGTCAAAGATCAGTTTCCCACAGTCCAGATGAAGACCGCTGATGTCGATCCCCCGCTCCCGCATGAGGTCCAGCAGGATGCTCTGCCCCACATATCCCAGGTCCCCGGTAATGATCCGGTCGTACTCCTGCGCCTCCCGGCCAAAGTCTTCCAGGTTGCAGGCGATCGTGTCCGCCGCCGCAGGAGCCATGCAGGCTCCCATATTCTGGGAGTCCTTGAGTCCAAAATCCACGATCTTCCCCACCGTCACACCGGCGATCCGCACAGGTCCGGGCCGGCTGCTGACGACAAAGGCCCCGCTGCCAGTGACTGTCCACTGGGCCGACAGGGGCCGCTGGCTGGCATAGCTTAAGGGAAACCGGAATTCTTTCTCCGCCGTCCCAAAGTGGCTGGATGTGACCGCCAGCATGTACTCCCCATACCCGGCCGCGGCGCTCATGGAGGCCAGGGCCAGCGCCTCCCCGGAGGTGGAGCAGGCGCCAAACAGGCCGAACATGGGAATCTGAAGCTCCTCCGCTCCCATGGATGTAGCGATCCCCTGGCGGAGAAGATCTCCCCCGTACAGACAGCGCACCTGGTCCGGTCCCACATGGGCCTTTCCCAGGGCCAGCACACAGGCCTCCTTCTGGATGCGGCTCTCCGCCTCCTCCCAGGTCTTCTCCCCGAAGAGATCATCCTCCCCGGCCATGTCAAACAGATCTCCCAGCGGGCCCTCGCTCTCCTTTTTCCCCACCACGGAAGCGCTGCTTATAATGCAGGGCGCCTCGGTGAACGCAAGGCTCTGCGCTCCCATTGTCTTCTGGATCATCGAATCACCCCCATTTCTTTCGCGATCCACCACAAAAGTCCCAGAAGGGAGCTGGTAAAGATCCCGTACAGGATCACCGGGCCGGCAATGGTGAAGATCTTGCAGCCGATCCCCATGACCTGCCCTTCTTTCTTGTATTCAATGGCAGGCGCTGCCACAGAATTGGCAAACCCTGTGATGGGGACAAGGGCCCCCGCGCCGCCCCACTTGGCGATCCTGCCGTACAGATTGACTCCTGTCAAAAGAACGCTCAAAAAGATCAGCAGGATACAGCACCAGCTGGCACTTGTATCTTTGTCAAGTCCCATCTTCTCCGCATAATTTAAAATAAATTCCCCCAGGGTGCAGATGGCACCCCCTGTAAGGAATGCCTTAACCATATTCAAAGGCAGACCGTGGACAGGTGTCTTTGTTTTCACGTAGTCCCGGTATGCCTGTACATCTTTTTCTGTTTTATTTCCCATGTCAATCTCCTCCTGCCTGTCTTTTCCCGCCGCTTCTCCCGGCAGAAACTAACTCCCCCACTGGTTCCAGAAGAACACAAACGCCCCCAGGCCTTTCCCGATAGCCATGCCCAGGATCGCCCAGGAGACGCACTTTGCCAGATTGATCCTTCGGATAAAGACCGGGAATACATTCAGCACCTCCGCCAGAGCCATAGCCCAGCATCCTGTAAAGATTCCGGCAAGCAGTCCAAAAACTGCCAGCAGCTGTCCTCCTCCCGGCAGCGGGATCTGGTAGATGAAGACCAGGTTCCCCACTGCGCCGCCCAGGGCCGCCGCATCCTCGTAGAGAAGAACATGATCCCCTGTGTGAGTCCTGTCCGCAAAATCAGCCAGGATTCCCAGCTCAATAATGAAGGAAAACAGTCCTCCCGCCACAATGATCCCGGCGCTAAGTCCCAGAATTCCCAGAACGATCTGCTGTATCCACATCTATCTCTTTCCCCTTTCTGGAATACGTCTCGATCAGCGCGTTCTGTATCTCAGCCTCATAGGTCCGCATCTGCACCTCGATAGGCGTGGGGTCCTCAGAAAAACGCTTCTTCCCGAAATGATTGAAAAAGATCAGTATGCCTGCCACAAGTCCGATACTGTAACTCAGCTCCAGGATCGTAAATCCCTGCTCTTTTGTCCCCGTGACCAGCTCATAGACCTGGCTGAAAAGCCTTGTAACATCCACATCATTGTTAAAAGCCATAATGGAGAAGGCTGCCCCCGCAAATGTCAGGACAGCCACCCCCGCCGTCTTCACATAGTGCAGTAACTTTCCTCCTGACCGGGGCTCCCTGTAGGTGACAATCACATCCGGACTTCCCAGGCTGACCACTTCAGCCTTTGGGAATTCCCCGTGTATGGCCTCCACTGCCCTAAGGACTGAGAGGGCTCTTCGCATGATCTTCTTGTTCCCGGCCGGACTCTCCCCATCCCGGAACCGGAAAAGGCGTATAGTCTTAATCTTCGCCTTCTGAAGGGCACCGGCGCACTCTATCTGAAATACATCCCCCACGGTCACAGACGGTTTGTCTACCTCCACGTTGCCGTCTGCCTTTATATAGACTGTATCTGTCCTGTCCGCCATAGTTTCTCTCCATCTGTACCCGGCAGGGCGTCTTCCGCCTCCACCAAAGTTCCTTCTGTCACACTCGTATTTTTCTTCATCTCCTGGAAATACCAGACAGCCCCCAGGATCACGGCCAGAGCCACCACACAGAGAAGGCATACCCTTATCTTTTTCCTTGCTTTCTCCATATCCATTCCTCCTTTGCTGCCGTGGTAGTGTCCAAAACTACCATGCTTTTTATTGGTTAAAGTTACGTTTTACCTTG
>NZ_CAUGIN010000034.1:0-33126 GCF_959599685.1 Lachnoclostridium phocaeense | reverse complement strand
CTTTGAAAGAGTATTAATAACTATAGCTTTAATTGGGATCACAAGCAGTACAATAAAAGTCAGTCGAATATCAATAAGGATAAGCCCTATTATACCACTTATCACTTTGAAGAGGTTATTTAAAAACAGCAATACACTTCTGTCTGCGATCATGCTGACGCTGTTAATATCTGTATTTATAAAGCTTATTATTTCTGAAGAATTCCTTTTTTCAAAATAACCTATAGGTAATTTTAATAAATGAATAAATACTTTTTTATATAACTTAAGTTGAAAATCGTTTTGTAATACCAGGAAATTATAAGATTGAAGTATTTCTAAGCCTTGTTCTAAAATTGCCAGGCATAATAAAAGACCGGCATACAATACAATTGCATTAAAGTTGTTTGTCTGCATACCGTCATCTATGATCTTCTGTATAATTGCCGGACGGCAAAAAGTCAGACCGGTCAAAAGAACAAGACATATTGTTAGAAAAAAAATCTTTTTCCAAAATGGTATTAACAAACGCAATAATTTAATAATGGTTTTTTTATTTGTGGTCTTACTCATTTTTTTCATATCAGAAAACGGTGCTTTTTAGTTGTATTTTTGCTAAAGGATGAAAGAGACATTTCCCCTTCATCCTTTTATGTAGCAATACAACAATAATCGATTGTTTACTATTCTCATATTTTATAATAAGTCCTTTTTTATCTTATTATAGATGTATTGCCATCCACTATATCCACATCAATAATAGTCTTGAAAAATTTTAAAAGGTTTCATTTGCATGATTGGTCGTGAAGCAACTAAAATTGCTACCAACATGACCATATTTAGGGCCAAATATAACACTATTATTAAAGATATGGAAAGTCTGCTTTCAATTGTTTTTGGAGTACCTGATACTTCATTTATTTTGAACAAATCTTCTGATGATCCACTTCTACTATTTTCCAAAATTTCTTTTTCGGTAATTTTTTTCGACTCTTCTGCTTCTGGACTGAAGGCAGAGAGAATAACATCATCAGTGTGATCAATTAATTCTGCAGAAATTGCTCCAGCTACAATATAAGCTGCTGACATGATAGTCGCACATTCCAGTAGTAATTGTAGTATGATCTTCTTTTTGGCTACTCCTATAGAAAGGTATATTCCTATCTCATGCTTTCTATCTTTCACTCGAATTGTAAGGATTATATAGAATGTTATAAATGTGATTACAAATGTGGCAATAATGAGTACAGTAAGGAAAATATTCATATTCTTTAAAGGTTTTATTGCACCTGCATAAAGAGTGTCGTCCTCTTCCACAGAATAATTATCCCATTCTATATTTTTATCTTTTTCAATATCTGAAATGATGGAGTTCAACTGTTTAGGATCCTGTACAAAAAATGTAACTTCATCATATTCTGTGTCATATCCTCCGTACTCATTAAGGGTTTTGATATCTGACACGCTTACAAACATCATATTATCAGCTATTTCACTTTCAACCGTATATTGGTTGACAGACTGATTACTGTTTACATGGAAAAAACCAACTACTTCCAGATTAATTGGCCGGCCAAGGTTTTTATCGGTCGCACCATCAAATACATATAGACATTCTCTCATTTCTACATTTATAGTATCCCCCAGTTCTATATCATTCTTTTCGGCAAGTTTATCAGATATTAGTACAACTCCGCTATCTTGACTATTAATTTCCCTTCCGGCACAGAGTTCAAAACTACCAGTCAGAAAATAATGATGTAGGGAGCTGTCTGTACAACCATAGAGATTAGTTGCATTTGCACATATAAGGTTGGTTTTGATTTCAGCTTCCGTTAGGTTAGACGCATATTGGGAATCTGTATTGGTTAGGTGAATAGTATCAGCATATAGTCCGGGGAAAAGAGAAATATCTTCAATATACATGGACATTCCTTTATCAACGGAATAGTTTATGATACCCTCATGTCCCATTATATTTTGGATTATTTGTTCATCAATCAATGGTCCTTTATATGAAGTTATAGTTCCTCCATTAGGCAAGGTGATAACTTCCTGGTACTCCGGATCTTCATTTATAATTGCAGTCATCTTGAATGAAGCGCCCAGCGACTCGCGGATATTCTTCTGTGCTTCCTTGGAGCTTTGGAATATAGCTATACTAAGAAGAGCTGTTAATATTAGAATGATTAAAATAACAAAAACAGCTATATTATTTTTTTTCCTTTTTATGTATAAAAATGCTCGTTTTAATTCATTCATACTTTCATCAACCTTATTCAGAGATGAAGGAGATACCTCCTTCATCTCATTTCTAACAACACATCAAACTATCGTATATCATTATTTTACTTTATTTTTTGATACTTAGGTTAGCCCCAAAGAGCCCTATACTCTAATGTCCTAGATGTATTAATATTGTTACGGTAAACGCTCATGCTCTGGTCATCATATGTTCCGCATGAACATGATATTGAACATGGACAGGATACAAAAGTTTCGATACTATTTTCGTTCTTTTTGAATTTCCTTCTTAATTTCATGTTATTCATAATGTCCTCCTTTACGATAGTTTGAATGTGGTGTTTACAACAAATCAATAATCTTTTGTGCTATAGCAGATATAGTAAATTCTTCGTATGTGATCATATTGATAATTTCATAAATATTGCAGTCATATTTTTCTTCTAATGAATGAAATATATACAAAAAATCCGCTAATGGAAATGCATATTGCTCAGAAAGCAAATTACTATCCTTATCGGTTATAAGCACGCCTGTAGTCAATTTAATGGCATCTACAATGGACTCTTCTACGTCTTGCAGCGTCATGGTAATATTCCTCCTTTGTCATTTATAAAACTTCGGCGTTGTCAACTAACTCGTTCATAATGTTTTCAAATGAATGTCTCATACTGCTTGAATCATATATGTAAGAATACATACTTTCTTTCATATCATCTAATAGACTCTGGCAAAGATTAGAGGACAAAGATTGATTTTCAAATACCTTTGCTTCCGGATCATATTCTATACGCTGCGAGGAAAGGACAAACACATCAACATCAAGATTATATTTATATTTGCAGATGTTTTTTAATTTTTCCATCTTTTCGGCAGTATAATTCCTGTCAAAATATAATGAGAAAATACCAATATCTGGACTTATAGCATTAGAGCATACCAGCGCATATTCCGAAAAACTGTTGTAGTAATTTGCCCCCATAGGTATAAGACCACCCGGATATTCTAAAATAATCAAGTCGGGTTCGCTGGCTTTTGCTAAGTCGTATACATATTGATTAATACAGTAAATCTTTTCTTCAAACGGAAGATTTTCGTATAGTTGCCTTGGATATATACTAAATCCAAATAAAGAAGACAAGTTATTGGGACTTACTACGCATGACTTATAACCTTTTTCCTTGAAATAACTATGCAGTTGTAATACTATATCTAGTTTTCCACTACTTTCGCCCATTCCGGCTACTGCAACTATTGGGCATGATACCTTTTTCAAGGGCATGTCTTTGTAATAATCGTGCTTTGCATTCGGATAAGCTATTTTAATAGCTCCTGGATAATCCTGTAGTTTCAATAAAGACATTAGATCTTCAGTAAGTATGATTTCTTTATTATGCTTTTGTGCCTCTTTGACACATATTCTGACCTTTTTATTCTCAAGCTCCTTTTTAGTATCAAGCAAAAGAATAACATCAGCTTCTTCGACTATCTCGTCAACTTTCGCTGTGACTTTAATCACATCAGAGTTGTATTTTTCATAATACTTCTCATCTTCTTTAAAGACTCCTAATACCCGAATCTCATAAGGTAAAATACTTTTATATTCTAAAAGCATTTTATATTTATCCGAGAACGGAAAAATGGTCATAGTTTTCATCATATTTCCCCCTTATCTACAATCAGAGATTTATCCCCAATTCCTGGAGAACAGATATTTCATATAGAATATTTATTGTATTGGCCTTTTCGTGTGCGCATACCTTCAACTTTTCCGTTTTTGTATGGTGCTCATCCCTTCTTGGATTATTTATTCGTCCAATACATATAGAACAGAACCGTAAATTCCAACAATTAATACACTCTTCTTTAGTTACTCGTCCTACATTTATCATATTCTTGACTTTTTGTTGATCAAATCCTTGAGATATATTTCCGATTGAATTGTCCGGGTTTGTTTCGCTCACCTTCTCGCAAGGATAGAAGGTTCCATCATATGATACAAAGAGTCTTTTAGCGCCAGGCATACAAGGGCCACCATGATGTGAACATTTTTTTATTGAAGAATGATCATGTAAGGCCGTAATCATTTTCTTAAATTCTTCTTTAACTGGTAAAACCATTGGACTTATGCTCTTTTCATCAATTTTACCAAGCAGGTGAAATAGTAATTTCAGGTACTCGAACCGACGTATTAACATATAATCTTTACTATAATGGATCTCATTTTTTAGTCCCGTTTCTGTCATCGTATTATATGTGACTGCACATTCGCTTATAAACGGTTCTGAGGAAAAGAACTTTAATACTCTATTCAGGTCAGTATTTGGCGAAATAACTGGCAAAAAGGTGACTTTTTTTGCGTAATCCGGATGTTCTGCAACAAGCGATTTGATATTTCTTATTACTGTATCAAAAGAACCTGTTCCATTTGCAAAAGTTCTGTTCTTATCATGTGACTCTTTATCACCATCCAAGCTTATTGATAACTGGAAATCATACTTATACAGAAAGTGCCTAATCTCTTCTGTAAGAAGAGTCGCATTTGTGGTCATACTAAAAGTAAGATGTTTTGCTTCAACATGGTCAGAAATATATTCCACACAGTCTTTGATCAGTTTGAAATTTAGAAGAGGTTCACCTCCATAAAAGGACATGTGTAGACGTTCCATTTCACTTGTTCTTTCCATATAGAAATCTATTGCTTTTTTTGCAGTATCCCAGGTCATGAATTTTGAATTATGAGTACGGTTATAATACAGACCTGAATATGCGCAGTATTTACATCTCAAATTACACTGTTGCGTTACTTGTAGAGATAAATGACTCAATTTATTTGAAAGATAATATTGTACGTAGGGACTTTGAGGGTGCTCTATTTCTTCAACTCCGTTGCATACAAATGCTCCCTCTGACTGATATTTAGAAAGAAATTCTGGGTCAGTATGATCTGTCCCATTTTCAAGTTTAAGAAATTTATTGAAATCTTCTTCGTTTACTTTAAAAACAGCATTCGAAAATCTGTCATAGACATAGTAGCCCGTCCTTGTTTTATAGCATTTCAATACATACTTATTCATAATTGCCCCCTCCTGTATTTCCTTCCAATAATACTAATAAAGAATATAAGCTTTTGTTTATTTCTGAAAAAAAATATTCTTTATTATCTTTCTTAATTAAAATCCCTGTTTTTGTTTTCACCATTTTAAGATGAAACATTTCTGACGGGAATTCATTTGGAATTTGCCCTGAAATTATGTATAAATCTGTTTGATATATTGCATCTATTGTAAATAAGAATTGGTCAAGGGACCTACATGGCCAATAGTATTCAAGTGGCAAGATGTTCCCGGACTCTGCCTTCCACATAAGGATTTCGAAATGATAATCATTTTTTTGTAAAAAGCGTGTAACATCATTTGTCAGTTCGTACGAAATATAAATTAGTGGGATTTCAAGCTTACTCAAACTTGGCACGTCGAAATATTTCCTTATTTGATTAACTTGAAATCTGCCTGCATATGAACATTGGGTAGCTAATAAATAATCTTTTGCTTCTTCATATGTAAATACTGTATTCTGTATCTTTTGTGCTGCCAGCTTCCCGGTAATGACTGGCGCTGCTAAACTATTTGTAATTGTATAGTAAACATCCGATTGCTTTTCATTTCCATCAAAATGAGCAATTATTGTATTTTCTATATTAAGGTTCTTTTCATCAGTAAATGTATGTTCATATTCATTCAAGAAATTGTTCCTGTCCTGTCTGACGCCAAATACCCCTGGTAATGTAGCAGGAAAAGTAACAATATTACTGTTATGATATGCTGCAACAATTAGTACACCTTTTTTTATTAATTTATTGATTGGTTTTAATAAAGTAAGACCTTCATGATAATTTAAGGTCCCCAAACTCATATTTATAATATCAATATCATGAAATAAACACCAATCCAGTGCCTTTATTAATGAATTTATATTTCCTTTGTGATCGTCCTCTATTACGTTAATACTTACAAATTTAACTTTACTCTCGATTTTATGTATTATTTGTGCACATAATGACCCGTGCGTGTTTCTGGGCGCTTTTTTACTGTATGAAAAATTTATATGTTCAACAATAATTTTGGATGGTAAAAATGCACTATCTATTCCATCATCTATAATTGCAATAGTAGTCATTATGATATCCTCAAATCTGTAAATGTTTTATATTATTATACCTTGTATTTTCGGACTATTCCATATTAGTCTGCATTTTGTCAATTTTGTGCTACATTTTCAAAAAAAATGCTATTCAATAAACATTTTCTTTCTTTTATTGAAATAAGCAGAAAAGCCCGGTCAATCTTTCGGAGCATGTGATCCTTTGGCATCATGTCATCCATGCTGAACATCATCATTTGTTCTTTTCGGCATCTCTTGTCATCATAAGCGGAACCTCCTTATAGGATAATTATACCATGTGCAGGGAACGCACCGCTTAACTGTAGAGTTGATAATTAGGTAATTTTTGTGTAAAAAACCGGAAGGTTCAATGAAATGTTGATAACTGCAATAGAAAAGCCCCGGGGTAAACCGGGGACTTTCTCTACAATCTGAGAGAGCCATACGGCTCTCTTATTTTATCAAGTCAGCTATTATTTTGTATAATGTACAAGCATGGCGCTCATGTTATCTGGATATTTAATGATATTCTTTGCCGCATTTACCAGATCCTGAGCAGCACTTGTGACATTACTGGCATGCAGGACGATTTCCATGATCGCTTCTGGCTGTAAAGCATAATGGATCCCGTCAGTTGTCATAAGGATTAGATCCTGCTCTTTCATTTTCCCTGTAAATGTCTGAATCTCAGGATTCAAGATCACCCCGATACCGCTTGTAAGCTTCAAGCGGTCCGGATGCACATGGTAGGTAACCGGGTCGATCTTCCCCTCCGCAAGCAGAACGGCTGCTTTGGTATGGTCTCTAGTCAATTGCTTGATCAGACCATCGCGTATGATATACAGCCTTGTATTGCCACTATGCCCCACATAAATGCGCCCGTTTTCCGCGAAGAAGCAGCATGTGACGCTGGCAGCATAGCCCGCATATAGTTCCTCATTTCCCAATTTAAAAGCCCCCAGGAGTTTATTTGCATTTTGCATTGCAGTTTTGATGAAAAACTCCGGATCCTGGACAAATAACTCCTTTCTCTGCCGAAAAATGGCTCCAACTGTTTCTATGATATCCATAACAACGATGGGAGCTGGCTGCGTATGTTCTTTTTTTGACCCTGACCCGTCCGCGATCACACAAAACAGGTTCTGTTCATCCAGTTCGAGGAACTGGACAAAATCTTCCTGGTTTTCTCTTCCCACGCCTATATCCGCCATAGCCCCGCAAGTATATTTATTTATCATTCGACTCCTCCTCCACAATCCTAACAGCCGCAGTATAATCGGACACCTGGTCGATCATTACCTGGTGATACCCCATATATTCATAGCTAAGCGCCCCAATATCCCCGCTGTTTTCCCTGGCCATCGCAAGGATATCTCCAAAAACGCCGAAGCACCCCTTGACTGCATCGCAGCCCTTCTTTGTTGAATAGGTATGGGTACCAAGACGAACAGGGTGCGATGCTTCATCCTCGGTATAGACGGCCTCCATAACTTCAAGCTGCTCCTCTAATATTTTTATGTGTACAAGAAAATCATCCTCCGCGATACTGCCTGATATGTACAGACTGAACACATCGTCCATCCCATTCGCAAAAGCTTCGCAGTCCTTCATGTATGTTGCCTGACATGAAAACCATTCTTCTCCCGTGCGTTCGTTGGAGTAAGAAAGATAGAACCGGACAGTGCAGATAGCAAAGGCCAGTATTACGGCCAGGATACCGATTATTATGTTTTTTCTTTTTATTTTCATAGTTTCTCCAGTCTCATTTCCCGTATAATGTACATGAGCCGGGGTTACCCGGCTCAATCCATAATCCTATCACTTACGTTCTGTGTTGCTATCTCCATCAGTACCAGGGAATTCGCTTTTCCTTGAACGGTACATATAGACTCCAATGATCACGCAAGCTACGATCAGCACACCCCCGATGATAAGAGTAACCTGGATACCCCGATTTTCAGTGACAGCTTTGACTACTTTGTCCTTAGTGGTGCCTGAACCATCATCCTCAATAAGTAGTTCGTCATCACTGGCAGTACGTGTGCGCCGGCTTCCACTGCTGTTTCCGGAAGTCCCATTTTCCTCGCTATCGCCTGTATTCTCCGTGCTTCCTGTGTAATCAAAGATCTGTTGAGTCTGTACCCTGTCCCGCATAGCCCGGTTCAAGCTTGTGGAACGGCTGCCTTGGTTTCTGTCCTCGGCGTCAAACACTGTATTCTCACTTTTATCTGAAGCTTTAGAGCTTTGCAGGTTCAGCCCCGAAAAGTCCACGACCGTGTCCTCTTCCTCTGGCACTGCTTGGATGGGGTCTCTTCCATCCTGCGGTCCTCCTGGCTGTGGGAGGACTGGATTGACTGGCTGAGACGGAGTATCAGGCTCCTCCGGCTCCGAAGGCTGATCGGGATCCGGATCCACTGGTGGATCAGGCTGATCAGGTTCATCCGGCTCTTCTTCCCCTGGTTCGATCGGTACCGCCGTAAAGGAAAGGGCCACTTCATTACTTGTTACCTCTTTAGACTGTCCGTTCGCAAATGACATCGTGGCGGTAGCCCGCATCACACCGTTCCCATTCTCGTTCACAGCGTTACGCATCGTAATGACCATATCACGGTTCTGTGAGAAATCACCGTCAGGCATGATGTTCAGGATCAGAGATGTTACCCTGGCATTGATATAAATACTCTCGTTTCTTGTGTCTTGCTGATATCCATTCACAGTGATCGTATAATCCGCATGGTCAAAGGAGGGAAGCTGGATCCGATCCACAAACATACGGTCCGGCATACCGATCTCCACCTGATATCCCGTCAGGTCAGCAGGGCCGCTCCCTCCTATACCGCGAATACGGATATCAGCTCCTTCCAAATATCCAACCGTAAGTGACTGAGGTTCCAGCGCAATGCTACCCGGTTCATACTGATTTGCCTTTGTCTGTATCTCGCCGCTCTTATTCACCTGCGTCTCTCCAAAGGTTCCGGCATATTCAGCTTTTACATCTACAGTTTCCCTGCTCTGGTCTGAATAGATCGTTCCGGAAACATCCAGACTGAAATCGGATCTAGCCTGTACCGGTCCCAGAGGAATGATTGTGATCTGCGTGCCGCCTTTGACATTTTCCAGCACTACTTCTGTATTTTCTGAATACTCCCCTTCAAAAATAGGCGTGCTTTCCTGTCCCTTCCCAACAGTAACTTTTAAATTGCCTTCATAATCCGTCCAGTCGCCCAGCTTCAGCTTCTCCGGGATAAACCCTACCCCATACGTAACTGTCAACGATCCACTGCCCGGTGTCCCATCTTCTGTTTCCGAATGGTACGACACATGGTATGTCTGCGCCGTTTGGGAGCCGCTTATCATTTCTTTTTCCTGTGTAATCTCAAGTCCTGTTCCCGATGCTCGTAAGGTAGGTGTGGAAAAAGCAAGCGAAACGGCAGCGGCGATCGCGATCATGAATGCGATCTGCTTTGTGCATTTCATTATAAGTTCATTCCGATACCGTCAGCAGCAGACGGGGACGGTACCCAATTCTCCTTTCCTTCACATTTCCATAAACTACTGCCATTAGTAGTATGCCAGATGACAGGGCATAATTCAGGTAAGAGAAAGCGCGACTTAGTTGCCGCGCCATGATTAATCCTTAAATTCATCTACGGAATGGTCTGTCCGCCCCATTTCCAGGATATGTCCATCCGCCTCAGGTTTACGATCCCCATAAATATCCGCTTCCGGAAAATGTTTATTCTTTCTTCTTGCCGTTCGTTTCCGGATCAGATACCCGATGACCGTGAAAGAATATCCCAAGCTAAACGCCAGCAGGATGACTAACAAAATTCCTAGCATGGTACTCACACCCCTTTCTAAAATATATTTCCCTTTTCCATACGTTCCACAAGTTTATCCACTGTATTGTTAGTCAGCAGGATCTTCCCGGTGGTAAGAAAGATCACAGCGTTCGTCTTCTGCCCATATGTATAATCGATCACCTCTGCAAGACCTTCCGCCTTCAGCCGCCGTATCTTTCTTTTTACGGCAGAGGAATTGTAGGAAACCATATATTCTATCTTATCTATCGGGATATAGGCATCCCTGGCAAACTTCATGCATTGCATCCATCTTTCCTTCCTGTCACCTATATTGATCATTAAGCATTTGTTGATATTGAAGCTGTAGTATATCCTCTGAGGTCCTGCGTATGCCATCCCCTACTTCGTTAAAGGAGGAAGTTATATCATTTTCTGAGAGCGGGCAGCAAATCACGTGCATCGTCTTTCTCGTTAATGCCGCCTCCCGAAGCCTTAGGAAATGTTTCTTCCTGGCATGTCTTACAAATAGCAAACTACAAACGGACATCAGAATGAAAATCAAACAAAATCCTGCCAGCATTACTCCTCACCCTTCCTGAACGCCTGGATTGTTTTGATGGCGGCACAGATCCCAGCCAGGTACCCAGCACAGGCGGCCACACATAATAATATTAATTCCAAAATCATAGAAAAACCTCCTCGTATTTCAGTACGGCCATTCCATGCCGCTATCTGTCTCTACTGTATCCTGCATATGGCTCAGCCAGTCATCTGGGGAAACCATGTCTGCGTCATAAGCTGTAGTCTGGTCCAAAGTAGCCCCGTCAAGCTGATAGCGGGTCTTTAACGGATCCATATTTTCCCCAATAAATCCTGAGTCTATTTGCTCAGTATCATTAACGATGTGGGGAGAGGTCACTTCCATGCCAGTGTCCATATCCATGTCCTCGCCTCGATCTGTTCCGTAATCCATCACATAGTCCACGCCCTTATCCACATCATCGATGGTTGCGGGATCCACAAGAGACTGTCCCGCGTCCTTGCTGATATCAACACCCACAGCCTCGAACGCGTCATATAAATCCTGATAATCAATATACATGCAGGTGTCATCAGCCACTACTCCGTCTTCAAATATATATCCGTTGTATTCCCCGTATTCAAACTGGTCATAGTAGGGATCATTTTCCTCATAGAAGTCCGCGATATGGTTTTCCATCTTTTCCACGGGGTCACCCTGCATATCCTGGGCTTGTTCCTGGATCATATCACTTACCAGTTGTCCAAAAGCACCTGCGTTTGGCACGTCCTCCCCGAACCCAACCACGTCAGGGTTATCAAGCATAGCCATCGTCTCGATCACTATATCGCCAACCGCCTCGGCAGGGAATTCATCCTGACTAAAGGCAGCATCGACAATCCCCTTTGCTATATCATGTTCGGTGATGACATCATCACTGTACAGATCTGCGATCTCCACGATGACGGTCTGAAGGTCTTCATTGCCCTGGAAAACCTCACTGATTCGTTCAGCAATCGCATATTCCTGGTCATACGCTGATGGTCCAGCATTCGTGAGAGAAGCAGCAACGGCCTCTACCTTGGCATTGTCTTTTTCCTGTTCGCGGCTGCTTCCTTCTAGTCTCCCTTTCACCCGGGAGTCATCTTCTGCCTCTTCATCGACCCACTCATCCTGCCTTTGTTCTGAATCATCCCCTGGCGTCTCTGAGTCGCCTTCCGCTTCCAGTCCAGGCTCACGGTCAGGAGCATTCTCCCTGCTTTCTTCCTGATAAGAGACATTATTTAGTGGTTCTACACGATCTCCTTCTTTACTATCTGGATTATCGCTATCCCTTTCCAGGTTATCTGAAGGCCTTTCCGCCAGATCTTTCTGATCTGGCTCTTGATCCCTCTCTATCCAGGGATCCGAATCACGCAGATCCAACTCTTTATCTGTGTACGGTTTGTCTATTTCATCATCAGCACTCTCTTTTTGCTTGTCTATGGCATGTTTGTCATCCTCTACGGTATCATCAGCGTCCTGCTGGCCTTTGTCGCCCCTATCTTCCAAATCTGTACGATCTGGCTGATCTTCATCCTGTTCAAGTACCTCCTCATCCTTGGCAGGCTGATCTCCGTTCTCTTCTACCAGGCTTTCATCCCCCTCCGCCTTATCCGTTTCCGGAAAATCTACGTCTGGCTGCTCCACCTGGCCGCTAACAACATACTCATCGGGTGCCTCTATTTCCAAACTGTTATTTTCAACTGTATCAGGCCAATTTTTCTCTTCTTCTCCGTGCTGATCGATCTCCCAGGGAAGCTTTCCCTCTATCAGGGTTCCGTCCTTTCTGCCTTCCGGTGTTTCCACAGGATCCGAACGGTACGGTTCCTGGTCTTTCACAAGCTTGTCGCCGGCGAGAACAAACACCTCTATGATCTTACTGAGGACACCTCCGATCGACTCAAGGCCCCGCGCAAGGGGCGCTAAAATCTTTACCTCCCCACTGTATCTTTCAACCGAATCACTGTATATATCACTGATCCGCATTTTTTCCCCGGAGAGCATCGTATAGATAGCCGATTCCATGGGATTGCTCCGGGCATATTCAAGATGGTCGAGAAGCAGCTCGACCTTGGATACTCCTTTTGTGACAAACGTCTCATTTCCCACAGCACCCCCAAGATTTACATACGCCTTTATAGCATGATCCATCTCCATTTTAGCCGTATGAAACGGGGTATACACATACAATGCTCGCATAGGCAGAAAATCCATCCCGCTGATGGCTTCTTTGTAATGCAGGATGTCCTCCCTCACGTCCGATAGCTTCTCCTTTAAGTCACTTATTTTTGCGATCAGGATCTCGTCCTCGTTCTTACCAGTTTTTTGAGCCTCAATCCTTGCTTCATCCCGGAGAGCGTTCATCTTGCTCTTGGATATATCTATATCCTTTGTCTCATCCACTTTGCCGTAAGCGCCGGCTATCTGCTGGCGGATGTCATTCTCGAAGTCAGATCCACGGCCAGTTTCTTTGTTTTGTTCAGGATCTCTTTCTGCACTATCCACCCCTTCCGGCTGTTCTACCTGGTTTGGTTGCCCCTGGTCCATATCAGCTGGATCCCGGTGGCCTTGGATCGTTACTTTGGGCGTTTCCCTATCAATGTCCGCTTCATGCATGCGAACTTCCTTCTCGAAGTCGTCCCATGCGGGCAGTTTTTTCTCCCTGTAGTGCTGGTCCACAGTCCGGCAGATTGCACGTAGCTCGTATAGTGATGTCTGTCCACCGCTGTAACGGGTACAGATACGCTCTACCATGTCAGAAAAAGGCTGTGTACCTACCTTGTAGATGGAAGTATCAGGAACCCCTCCCCGGATCCCCCTCTCCAGAAAGTCGGCCCGTATCTCGCCTTGTGTTTTTGCGTCAGGATGGACACGAACAGATTCAACGGGGGAACCTTCTTCCAATCTGGGAAATTTCACTATCCCATCTGTGATCCGGTCTGGCTCAATCTTCATGCCGCCCTCAGTGTACAGGGTCCCATCATCCGAAAGAGAGACCTTTTCACCGTCCGGCACGGACTCATTATACAGGTCCACAGCATCCTGAAGGCGTTCCTGCACCTCTGGCATAAATTCCTTCACGCTTGCAAGTACGCTCTCCGTGCGGTCTTCGAAGGGGAAAAGATCCGTGCGGATCGCATCATAGGTACAGATAGCTGTAAACCGCTCGATTGGGTTCATGGGACCCTCAGGGGAAATATTATCCGCAAAACTCTCGTATTCCACCCCACGAGATGAATAGTTCGTGTACCGTCCAAACATGACACCTTTATCGGCTCCCACCGCATTATACTGATCTACGACTGAATCGAGCACGTCCCTTACAGTGTCGATCATCCTGTTCAAGGCGTAGGGATCTTTCTCCTCGTTCGTGGACCGATATTCCCTGTAAAGCTCGGCAAACTCCTGCTTGTAGGCAGTCCTATCCGTTGGCCCCGCGCTGTCTGATATCTTCCAGCTTAAGTCCAGGAGCTTCTCTTCCATCGGCCCCATCTCGGCGCAGGTGAGCTCTTTATAGAGCTCCAGCGTACCAAGCGTGTCTTTGAGCATGCTACTCTCTTTTACATAAACTTCCCTCCTGGCGTCCATATAGGGGATGCGCTCCCTGGCTTCTTCAATCCGCTCATCGGCGAATCTGTCAAAGAAAGCGGATAGTCCCTGGTCCACCTTTTCCATAAACACGCTTTTAAATGTATCATCCTTGCCATTGAAAATTCGCAGATGCCCCGGGTTAGACGTATCTGTACGATCCAGTTTGGAAATGACCGACAAGTCATGCTCCTCTTTTCCAGTAAAATCAGGCTGCTTAAAAGAAAGGGGGAGCCGTTCGTCCATATGATGGCAGACCACTTCTGCCCAAACCCTTCCGGCGTCATCTACGATATATGATGAACGGAACGGCTCCTCAATGCCCTGACATTTGACCTCGATAGTGACCAGATTCCCTACGCCGAACCGGCTGCCGTCTACTTCCACGCCTTCCCCGAATTGCTTATAGGCCCGGATCGTTTCCACTTTATCACTAGTGAAATGGGTAAGGGAGTCGAGATTACTGTACTTGTTAATAAACCCTTCCAGGTCCTCAAATTTCAACGGTACCACCACGCCGTTCTTTTCCAGGCCTTCCTCTGTTTTTGTCACGAAGGTGGATGTGTCCAGACCTAAGATCTTCCCGAAGCCAGGGTCATATTCATCTCGTATTTTTGCGATAGTCTCCCGGGAGATGATATCCCTCTCATCGGCGCCATAAAACCCCTCCCTCATTTCAAGAGGGATGAACCCGCTGCCAAGCTCCGTCTCATATGGGAAATGCACGATACCGTGCAGTGGGATCAGTTCCCTTGAAAGACTATCCATCTCTTTACTGGTGAGTATCCCATCGTTCCTGTCTGTTTGAACCGTTTCAACCACTGTAGGTTCCCGGTCAACACTTGAAAAATCAAAATCCGGAATGTCCGAGAAGCCGTCAGGAAAATGCTGCGCCAGATACGAACTGACAGCACGGATCACGTCAGTGTTGTCATAATTCATGTCGTAGATCCCTAGCTCTGTCTTTGTGCCGTCCGTAGCAACTGAACTGACAACACAGGCGTCTGGCATTTCTTCCCCGGTGCTGCCTTTAAATTCCAACCGGCTGTCGCTGCCTGGCCCGTGCAGTTCCCGAGTAACCCCGCTGAAAGCCGCATCGATCATGTACATCTCCGGGTCAAACCTGTCCATTGTATAAAATCCATTAATACTGGCCATATCTTACCTCCTGAAATATCCATCTACCCTTATTATGCGTTTTCTTATCGACAATCAAAAAACACGCACGTTTTCTTGATACTATATTTGTAGTGCTTATCTTTGTACAAAAACTGAAAGTACCTAAGCCTTTAATCATACTACGTATTAGGATGATGTACCGGAGGCCACATCAATGAGAAAAATCTGCTATCCACGAATGATAAACTCACCAAAACGGACGGTCTCCACTCCCCGACAACTAAATAGTGCAACTGTACGCGCGATACACATGTGCAGCCGGTGTCATGAGCCATATCTCGGCATTACCTTCCAAAAGTCACAGGGAGGTCCGCGGAGAAAGTGCATGGTAATATCCTAGTATACGGGTGAACGCAGACGGGGAACGCTCGCTAGGTAATTCCTAGGGCGTTCGCGGCCTACGGGGAAGTACCGTCAAACGGCGTGGAGGGTGCATATGAGTGTTTCTCAGGATTGGATAGCCTGCTGGTTATACCGGAACGGAGCCATCAGGAGCATGGGTGTGCCGTGCTCAAATATGCAATGCGTCAGCATATAATCTATTCCTTATGCAATTTTTTGCATGATATCTCTATCTGTTCCCAAAAAGCTCGTGCCGCTTCTTCTATAAGCTGATAGGGAGGCATGGGGCGTAGCCATTACGTTGATATGATCTGCCTGCGCGCAAAGCCATGCATGCGGTTTGATTATATCTCTTTTTGGGAACAGCAGGGATATCTATGCCCTTTTGGCTGCTCAAGGTTTACACATTAAACTTTTATATGGCTTGTTTTACTTTAGGTGGTCAAGGGAAGGTCACTGGCACTCCACTCATGTTTTTTCTTCCTGGTATGCTTTCGTTCATACCGAATAAGGGTTCATCCCAAGGCTACACGTTCTCAAAGTTCTTCTTTCCTGGCTGTGTAACGCTGAGAGAGTGCAGACAGGACAAAGAGAGAGAAAACAGACCGTATACAGGAAAGCTGAAACGAAAAGACAGACAGGACCAGAGTAAAGGGGAAAGCAAATATTCAGACAGGACCAAGCAAAGAGTAAAACAAGAAAACACGATGGACCAGAAGAAAACGTAAATCCATTGGATTATATATTATAGATGATTATAGATATAGATTATTGGTGATCATTGATTGTTTCCTCCCTGGATATAAGCTTCCATAAATATACATAAAAAGAAAAGAGGACGTAAAATGAGACAAAAAAACCTTCATAAAAGCCCTTGGAGCCCGGTTATCCTGATCATCCTGATCGTGGCAATGATTTTTACCTTCTTCTCCAGACGGGATGCAGATAAAGTCCCTGCCTACACACAATCGGAACATGTAGAGACTGACACGGGAGCGGCAACGGAAGAGACACCTGAAATAGATACAGAAATCTATACAGACAACGAGAATGGCTTATCCCTTCAGATTCCGGTTGGCTGGCAGCAGGTGACCATGGACGGCTATCCTACGTTCATCCATAATGCCTCCGGGGCCTCGGTCCAGATCCAGGTTAAGGAATATGACCCCCAGGTAAACATGCAGGATAAAGTGTCCCTATCCTCTTGGTGTGCGCAGCACGGATACAGTTTTACGTCCTTCAGTAGGGTGTCGCCCACTCATTACCAGCTCTATTACCAAAATCAGGGGAACGCCACCTACGACTACATTGAGGACACCCACTGGGACAGGGACAAGATCGTTCGTCTCGTCTGCGTCTTCAAGGACGAGCATTATGAAAGATTAGCAACCTATTACGACACGATCTTGGCCTCCTTCAGCTGGGATACATCAAATCCAGTTCCTGAAGGGTTTTATCTCTATTACAACAGCAATCTGCAATTTGAAGCAGGTATTCCCTCTTCCTGGTCGTTTGGCGAATCGGACTCCGCAATCGTGGCAACGGATCCTGAGTCGGGGGCTGCCTTAACGATCACGGCCACTGAAAGTCCAGGCACCCTTGAGGGTCTCACCGCAGTGGATATGGCAAATCTGATAGGGGCTGGAAAGACCGGGTTTATGATGCGTTCCTTTGAAACCGATACTGACAGGGCATCCGCATCCGCCACGTATGTAAACGGAGAAATTCAGTTTCAAAATGAAACATATTTATTTACAAATGGCGCTTACCTATTTTGTCTGTCCGTTGATTACGAAGAGGGTACGATAGACAATACGGTTCCCAAAAACTGTGGTTCTCTGTTCCGCATGTTCGGGGAAACGGGAAGTTCAGAAGCAGAAGGCACCCATTAAGGGCACAACATACACCTCTGAGCCGTTGCATTTGACCAGTATCTCGATTTTTTCACGCCCTGCGGGCTTTCTTGCTTTCTAAAAACATATCTTTGATACCAAGCAACCTCATACCACCAATTAGTGCGAAACAAATGGGACAGCCACCATAGCTGTCCCATACATTTCTTTGCAAACTACTTTCGACAATTATCACGAGTGTTCACCGCCAAATCGTCAATAATCAATTACCTGATCATAATCTTCTTCATTTACGCTTATATCCGATCCACCATTCTTCAGGAACTCGTCTGGATGGATCACATCCCATGTGATCGCATTGGTCCCCTTAAACAGGATGCCGTCTTTGGCCGTTGTTGCTTTATATAGTTCCATCCCCTTCTCCTTATAGACGACGTTTGTCTCTGTCTTGTAAAGTTTCCATGTCCCCTCCTCCATGATCAGGGTTACCTTGCTCTGGACGCAGTATCTGCCCTCTTCCACCCTGTCATTCTTAAAATCAGCTTTCACGTAGCCGATTGCATCGACCTCCGGAAGGATCGTGTCCTTTTTCAAAGCAAGTTCTTTCAGCACATAGGAGTCAAAGGTAGATTCCATGTTCAGCCCTTTGAATATCTTGTAGAAATTCCTGTCCCGAGCTGCATGATTTCCTTCAAAACACTCGGATGTCCCGAAATATCCGGCAAGTGTGTCCGAATAATCCTCTGTATCATGAGTAAAGTTATACATAACCCCATAATAATCTGAAAGTATCTGAGTGATATCTGCCGCATACTGTTTCAGTTCTTCTTCCGTGTAAGACTCACTATAATCAATCAGAGTGCATCCATCAGGGAACTTCTCGTTATCTTGGTATGGTTCAATGCCTTCTTCTTTCTGCGCGGGCGCTGCTGTGCCTTCAGATGTTTCCTCTTTGTTACAGCCTGTGGCCAATGTTACTGCCATCAGGCAGACAAGCAGTGCATAAACTACTCTTCTTTTCAATGTCCAATCCTCCTATTCAACGCGTTCCGTAGCTGATCCATCTGTTTCAACCTCTCCTAAGTCATTCACACGGATCCGGAATGTGTCGCCTGTAGGCATGTATTCCTGGTTGGTCCGCGCATCGGCCAATATGCTTCCACCACTGTCATTGCTGACCAGCCTCTCTGTGAAGTATAAGATATTCCCGGTTTCCGCATCGATAAGGTAATCGCATACATCGTAGCGCACGAACGTCCCTCTTGTCACATCCGCCATCTGAAAGGCAGTCACAAGGTATTCACCAGGACCATATCCCGAAAACATGAAATCGTGCCTTGGATTATCTGTGATCCTCTCTTCCAGTACCTCCCCCGTGGCAGCGTTTGTCACGACCCATTTCCGTTCATCGGACGTATAGTCTATATTCTCTACATAGTCTGTCTCCACTTGGTTGATATGGTAGTCCTTAATGTATGCCAGACTTGAGTAATCTTCCATCGCATTCGAAGTAAAACGGGATAACGCCTGGAACCGGTTACTCCAGAGTGTTGTATCATTGAGTCCTCCATGGATCAGGTCTGTGCGAATCCCAGTTACATCCGTAAGTTGGAAAGCAGGCAGACGCTGCAGGATCGATAGAGGGTTTGATCGGTCTACATCGAATGTGATATGGAATCTTCGTCCCCCATAGCCATCCAGATTCATGAGGAAGGACAGCGCCGGGCTGATACTGAGCCCTTCCTTTTCGGCAATCGCTTCTTTGATCTTATCTTTTTCCGTCATGGAAAGATTGTCTACAGATCCATCGGATGGCAGGGAGGGCGTGGGCATGTTCCAGGATTGATCATTATAGAGTTCATTCACAGCATCCTCCCCAAGAAGTTGGTTAAACGCCGCCAGCCGATTTAGAAGCTGTGCCAGGGAGCTTTCAGATACTTCCACGATCCCGATATTGATAAGGCTGTTAGAGGCGGATCCGGAGCCGTATGCTGTTCCCCTGGAATCTTCCTTGGCCTGCTCCATGAAGTCTTTTAGCATGTTGATGACTGCCTTTTTTTCCTCACTGGCATTTAATTCCGCCGAAGTATAATTGTGGGAGCTGCCGCTGCTGCTGTCATTCGACACGCTCGAATTGGAATTGGATGTCCCGCCCTGCTCTCCGGGAGATGTGATAGTGACACTTTCATCTTCATTGATCTCCGTGGACTGTTCATCGGCATAAACGTATAAAGGAGCACTACTGACAAGCATGGAGCCAGCCAGTAGTGCGCATAATAATCGTCTGTTTTGTCGCATATAAGCCTCCTATTAAACTAAAAGGGAGGAAGTCCTCCCTTTACGGTGTACTCCCGCCACCGCCATTGAGCATGCTGTCAAAACCACTCCCGGCCTGCTCAGTTGCGTCACCAATTGTGTCCGTGATGGTTGAGAACAGGTTTCCCATAACGAACATCGCACCAGCTACCAGGGCGACAATGGCAGCGACCTGAAGAAATTCCATGCCAGTCTCATCCTCAAGGAGCCAGGCATTATATTTACGGATTTTCTGAAACATGTGCATTACCTCCTTTCAAATTTGTAAACTAATTCTGAGCAGTTACTGTTATGAGTATTCCATCTTATAGCATGTTCCTGCTATTCATAGTATGTGCAAAAGACCGGAGTAACAAAAAGCCGGCATAGCCGGCCTTCTGAAAATATCAGTTAAACTCGTTAAAGAACATTAGGGCATAGGAGAAACGCAAAAGCTCTACAGCAGCACTTTGGTCAGCTGGAGCTTCGTAGCTGTGTAAAACAATGTCAGATGCCGCTCTTACGGAATGTGTCGTACTTAACACGTTCCATACCATCCGGTAGCTTGTTTGCAATTCCTGGACCAGATATTCAAGCTGCGCTTCCAAATCTCCGATCGAAGCGTTCGAACGCTGCACATGATCGTAAAGCGCTCCTCTTCGTCCGCGGCTTGTCCATTGGGCAAGACCAAACCCTCTGTTCTCACTCACGAACTCCGCCCTTGTTATTTCTCCTGAATCGACCCTTGCTAAATAGTCCTGGCAGTATGTGGCGTCATGGGAATGCCCTTGTACAGCTGCCGGGTTAAGGCCCGACTCGGCTTGCAAGTTCCCCATCATCCCTGCCGCCCCTTCCGGCGTCATACCGTGAGTAGTCAAATAATTAAAGATCTGTTCCGCGTTCGTATCTCCGATCAGATCATCGCCATTTTCCACGGAGACGATCACGCTTTTGGCATAATTTCCAGATAATGTGTGCTGTTCGCTTCCGGCTGCAAGTATCCACCTTGAAATAAAAGGCTCGATCGTATGCACACTAGCTGACACAGTTACTTTTAAGTAGGCTCCTGGCTCCCAAGAAGTGCTACCACCCGCATAGTCAACGCTGGTCTGTATCCCGCTTATATTTTCGGATAGGATGGCCGTCTCCGCCACCCTTTGTACTTGTTTCTGCGCATCTTCAAGAGACGTACATACGGCGGCGGACCTACCTGCTGTACTGACAGCCTTGGTAATCTGCGATGTGGCTGCGGACAATTGGAGGAATCCGGTAATCATAATAATGACATAGGTAACCATGACAGCCACGACACTCAGGCTTAAAAATTCACCCGATCCTCTGGTCCATTTGATCTTCTTTTCCTTTTGAATATAATTACATTTCACGGGCATTTGCCTTCACACTCCTCCTTCCCGAAACCACCTTATTTCTAGTATGAATAATGGTCTTTCAATTCCAAATATTTGCAGAAAAAAGTGTATATGTTTACTGGAAACATAAGACTCGGGCACAGCCGAGTCTTATGCGGATCACTCCTCCAGGTATTCTCTGGGATCTACGGGTGTACCGTTGATATGCACCTCAAAATGCAGATGCGGTCCCGTGGAATTCCCTGTGTTGCCTACCTTTGCGATCACGTCTCCCTGGTTCACGGTCTGTCCCTGTGTTACCAGGATTTGGCTGCAATGTTGATACAAGGTTTCCATGCCATTCCCATGGTCTATCACAAGGAAGTTACCACGAGCTGCACTTGCAGATACCCGGGTTACGCGTCCACCATCAGCCGCAAGGATATCAGCCCCGATAGGTGCTCCGTAGTCCCTGCCGCGGTGATCGGTACTTCCGATGCCGCCAGGTGACTGACGTCCGCCAAACTCACTCGTGACGGTCCCGGATGGACAAGGGTTGATAAGATCTCCGGTACTTCCCCCTGTAAACACCGTGGAAGCTCCAATGCGCACAGTGTATGCATTATCCTCTCTAACGTGCATGATATAGGGGTATTCCTGCTCTACATCGACAGTTACCGTATTCTCATCTTCTAATGCCTGCCTGTCGATCGACATATTTCCCACCGTTGTCCCGGTCTCTTCAGTTATCAAGTCTTTTATCTCCATTGCGCGCCCATATGCATCATCATAGGTCCGCCCTTCGTTTGACATATATACTGCAGTCCCGTCTGCGATCGCGTCAGAGGCTGCCTGTTGGGAAAGGGTTTGCTGCCGGACGATAAAAAGCTGGATGAACATGAGCGCTATGACCAGGGCGATCATTAAAACCGCAGTTCCGAACAGCATGGAGCCGGTCCCCTTTTTCCAGTCTATTTTCCGCATTATCTGTTTCCTCCTGTATATTCGATCATAACAAGGTCCGAAACCTCCTTTGTCCCGGATGTGACAGGCATGAGGTTATGAAGCTCTGCCGTGATTGTGACAAATACAAAGTTCCCCTTTTCCCATTCAGTGTCTGAACCAGGCGCATACCCAACATCCGCCCGGATCGCATCCCGCGGCATTGTCCTTGAATCCCCTAGTATCAGCTCTGCCTGCTCTTGGGCGGTCCTTCTGGCATCTTCTAATGAGGTACATGTCACAATCTCCCGCCCGATCACGGATACGGCATATTCCATGGCTCCTCCCGCCGTATGCAGCATGGTAAAGCTGATCAGCAGGATCAGAAGGGTGATAAGGAAGAGCATGGCAATCGCACCTTCCATAAATTCGCCCATACCCTGCTTAAAAAAACCCTTTTTTTGCTTCATAAAAACATCAACCTCACAATCTGTATGAGTACATAGACAAAAGTCACGCAAAATACATAAGGAGCGAAAGCATATCCCTTCTCCTTTGCGATCGCCATCCTCTTTAAGCTGTACAATTGGACAAATACAGTCTTTAAAAGACAAGCTGTTTCAACAGGTTTTTCGACATAAATCTTCAGGATCAGGAACAGGTTTGCGAACAGGATGATCAAACAGCTATCAGTAAATCCGATGATACAGGATACCATCATCCACAATTTGAGATCCCCTGCTTCCATAAGACGGGTCATACCAAAGAGATATAGTGCGGCCAGGGCAAGCAGCTTAAGTCCAAGTTCTGGCAAGCTGTCCGACAGAAGAAGCCCTGCCAGCATTCCGGGAAAGACGACCTGATTGGGGATCCGGAATGATCTCCTGTCATAAAGCGCCGCAAACAATGTAAATAGGATAAGAACGGCAAATACCGCTATGTTTCTCATAATTTGATCCTCCAGCCTTACATTAATCCGCCGGATATCTGCGTCAGGGTCGGTATCAGTAAAAACAGGATCGTTGGCACAAGGTAAAAGATCATCATAACGACGATGATATAATTCTGCACCTTCCCCGCCCGTTCCTTTACGGTCAGCAGATGAGTCTTGTGGATCTCATCTGCTTTTCTTGTAACGGTCTCAGCAACGGAGGTTCCTTTCCTATATGCTGTTGTCACGTTCAGAACGAATTCGCTCAGGGTCTCCACATCATACTTCTGCGCAATGTTTTCCATCGCTTCCTGCCAGCCGCCTGCTCCCATCTGCATCTCATGGAGAGCCCTCATAAACTCTTTCGCAAGAAGTGTCTCTTTCATCCTAGAGCAAAGGATATAAATGGCTTTCTCCACTGGAAGCCCCACCTGCAGCTCTGTCTGTAGCAAATCAAGGAACCTGGGTAGTTCACCGGAAATCTGGCTGCGCATATCATCCACCTTGGCATCCATGACCTTCTGGTCCAAAAAGCATAGAATGGCAGCAGCCACAAGGCAGGGCATAAGGAATAGATAGGATATCGTAAATCCCAGGGCCAGTCCGATCCCTGCGAAGAAGATCCCGTAGATATGGTTCATGACAAGATGGAGCATGTCTGGTTCCTTCCGTAGGATCGCGCAGGCCTTATAGTATTTCTCGACCTCAATCCCCAGTTTCATTGCAATCATGTCCGGATCCTGTCCTCCAAAACAGGCGCTGTACAATTTTTTTGAAAAGTCACCAAGAAGCCAGTCATCACATCCATCTTTCTTTGAAGATCTAAGTTTTTTGACAGTCTTGTTGTACATAATCGCTGCAAAAAACAGAACAAAAAGAAAGATAGCGCATCCGCTCAGGATTGAAATAGTGACCGCATTTTTGTTCACTGTCTACACCCCCTTCTTTGTGCTGTTGATGATCTTATGGCAGATCACCGACCCTATAACAGGCAGGATAAGTAAAGCCAAGAATACGACTGTCATAAGCGGATTGGAAAAATATACCTCCACATAGGTGGGATTTAAGATGGAAAATCCAAGGATAATGCCTATCGCCAAAACATCCATCATGTACACGGTTGTATTTGTATCAGCAAAGATACTTTTGATCTCCCTTCTAAGCATGACCCTATCGTGGATATTCCCTGCTACCTGCTCGATGACATCCGCCTCATGTCCGCCCACTTCGTTTTGTACATCAATACACAAGGCCACATCCTGTGCGTCTTGGCTATGTGTTCCCTCTGCGAAATCACGGAATGCGTCACGGATACTGATACCCATTCGAAGGTCGCTGCTCATTTTAGCATATTTCTTCCGCATAGACTCGTGAAGGAACTTGCATCTGGCCACATCCTCCACGGACTGCGAAATGCTCATGCCAGCTCGCAGTGATGTACTCATCTGCTCGAGGCTTCTTGCATAGCGGTCTTCAAATTTTTTGCGCGAATCATGTTTGAGCAGCTTCAGGATAAGTTCGGGGATGGAAAACCCGAAAAGTCCGACCAAGATAGAAAAACCCATATGCATTGTAAAGACATAAGTGATAGCCCCACATATGATCGGTGCAAACAAAAGAACACCGATGTACCAAGTGATACTGAAAAAAATTCCCAGGCTGTCTATTTCCTTTCTCCTACTATCTATGAATAGATCGATAAAATCTGCTTCATCTGCGAGTTTTCGTCTCCTTGCATGTACTTTCACAATAAAATATAGCCCGGTCATCATGACTGCGAGCACGTATAAGATGATAACTGGTATCAATCCTTTTCCTCCTTCCTGGCAGCTTTGTCTTTCTTCTTCATGAATATTTCCTCGTCAAATGAAAGGCCCCGTTCACGGATCTGCCTTATAAGCTTTTTGGGGGTGTACCCCGTAAAATTAAAATCGCCGGCATCCCTATCATAAACATAAATATCCTGAAGGTTCACCTTGTCATACTTATTGATCCCATCAATATGGGTGATCTGCGTGATCTTTCGGGTGCCATCCGGGAACCTGCTGATCTGTACGACCAGCTGAATGGCCTCTGCGACTTGCATCGCAATGGATCGTTCTGAAAAATCCGCCTCACGGTTCATCGTATAGAGGATCGGGATCCGCGTATCGCACATGATCCTTGGACTATTCGCATGGATCGTACTCATGGATCCTTCATGGCCAGTTGACATGGCGGAAATGAGGTCTACAACGGAGCCGTCTCTAGTCTCTCCCAGGATGATGCGGTCTGGCCTTTGCCGTAGAGCTGCCTTAACAAGTGCCTTTTGGTCCACCCTCATCATGTCCGGATTGGTACTTAGCCGTACCTCCATGCGCCGGACATTAGGCTGTTGGAGCTTTAGTTCACAGGTATCCTCGATCGTGATGATCAGCTCGTCCTGTGGGATGAAGGCAGAAAGCATGTTAAGAAGAGTAGTCTTACCTGTACCTGTCCCTCCGGATACGAAGATGCTTACCTTTCCACGGACACATCGCTCTAGGAAATAGAGCATTTCCCTGTTAAGGGATCCCATCCTGATATAATCCCTTCCGGTCAGCACCTTGTTATTAAACATACGTATCGTCAGGGTTGCCCCGTCCCTGGAAACAGGCGGGAGCGTTGCGTTCACCCGGCTGCCGTCTCGTAGGCTTGCATCTGCGATCGGCGTCATCAGATTAATCTGACGTCCGTCTGACTGGATGATCCGTTTGATGATCGTCTCCAGATGCTCTTCGCTTGCAAAAACGGCATTTACCTTTTCTATACGCCCGTTTCGTTCTACAACGATATTGTCATACCGTTGGACAACGATTTCTGTCACTTCCGGATCTCGGAGAAACACCTCGATAGGACCGAGACCAAGGGCTGTCAAAAGGACGGTTTTTTCAATCCTTCTCTGTTCTTCATAGGAAATTCGAAGCCCTGAGCACATATCCCGCACCGCTGCCTCGATCTCCGGTTTCAGATCATCCACGTGCTGGTACATAAGTACGTCCGCAAACTGATCCGATATCATACGGATGATCTCCTGAGCTCGTCTTTGCTCATCTTCCGTTGGCCGAAGTGGCTCTGTATCGATCCGCTGATCGATCGCTTCTTTTTCGTCATGTATCTCTTCTATTTTTTGCTTGATCAACGACATTTTGCTACCTCCTTACCTGTAGTGTGCAATATCTTTTTTAATATCCCCGTATTTGAGCCAAATAAAGGAAGGCCGGAGCAAGTCCGGCCTTAATAATTACTTCTTCTTTTTGCGCCTGAAAAAGAATCCTTTTTTCTCTGGTTCCTCTAGGACAAAGTTATCGCCGATAATCTTTGAGGCGATCTCCCCTATAGCCTTGGTAAATTCATGGTTGGACTTATAGACCAGGGGTGTGCCAAGATTGAGGGAGCTGCGCACACTGTCATTATCGCGGATCCTGGCATAGCAGAGAAATGGCTTGCCAGTTTCCGGATTTTTGAACGTGTCTACCAATTCCTCGACCGTGATGCCAACCGTTTTGCCCGGTTTCACTTGGTTGATCACCAGTTTGATCCTGTCCATGTCAAAGTGCAGCTTATCTTTCATATAGTTGAGCGTGCTCAAAAAACTGTAATTGCAGTTTGCGCTCGTCACGCTCTGCGTCAGGACCAGGAGGACTTCATCTGCCATCTCGATTGCCATGAAGCTTGCATCATGCAGATCATTGCCGGTATCGCATATGATGAAATCAAATCCTCCATTATGGATAAGATTACGCAGCATAACGCCTAATTCTTCATCCGATATGGACATCCCATCCCTGGGGGACACCGGTGCCAGGAGGGCATATAAGCCATCCTTTTCGTTTTTTTGAAGATAGCCCAAAATTTCTTCCTCCGCATACTGTATCCTCCCGCAGGGCTCCCCGGACGCAAGTCGCCTATGGATGTCAGTCGCCCAGTCTTTCATCGTTGTCTTGTTTGGGTCATAGCTCAGAGCATTGAGTACATCCCCAAACGTGACGTTGAAATCACACACGCATACCTTGAAGTTGTCCCTTCCGTGCTTTGTCAGGGCCA
Source organism: Lachnoclostridium phocaeense (assembly GCF_959599685.1). Classification (NCBI taxonomy): domain Bacteria; kingdom Bacillati; phylum Bacillota; class Clostridia; order Lachnospirales; family Lachnospiraceae; genus Lachnoclostridium; species Lachnoclostridium phocaeense. The sequence goes on along the minus strand of NZ_CAUGIN010000034.1, from coordinate 5,830 downwards.
GAAACGTGGCAAGCTCACAGGAAATAGTTGTCTTACCCACGCCTCCTTTGGCTGAATAAGCGGTAATGAGCCTGGCGGGTTTTCTTTCCGTTCCCATATCCCGGTTCACTTCGTGCATGGTTTCTTCATCTTTTTCAGGATACTCTCCATGCACTTCTCCATAAACATGGCCTGTCCGTCCTGCGATACGGTCACGCATGTCATAAGGATCCTTACGGCGTTCCGCCTGGTTCCATCGATCTATATCGGTATTCCTAGCGGCTTCTCTTGCTTCAGGGCGAGGTAGTTCGTTAGTGGGCAGAAATACCGGATTTCTTCGATTTTCCTCGTACCGTTGATCCGCATAGCTGTCCCGATACAACTCATTTCTGCCCCGTTCGCGATCATCCCCCGACTCGCGCCGTCCATACATTTCCCGTGACCTGGGAGCACGTAGACCGTAACTGTCATCTCTCGGCCATGGATCTGCAGGGTCACGCTGGTAATATGGATGTGGATATCGAGCCCTTGGTCTATAATAATCCTGATACTCTCTTCTTTCTTCATAGTAGGGCGTGTCATAATACGGATCCCCGTACCGCCTGTCCGGGAGTGGACGGTCAGAGGTGCGCTTCTGAAAGTATGGCCTGGGCTCATTTTCATAGTCCGACTCATAGGGAGCTTCTTTCCTTCTGACGGGATAAGCTTGCGCGTGGTCTCTTGGGATATCTCCTGTCCGATCAGGGATCTTATTATCACTTTTTTCGTTTATTTCCGCTATGCTTATACTCGTTGTTTCCGCCTCATTTGCTGTTGTTTGAACGTCTGCTGGTGCAACTTCGATCGTTTTGTCAGACTGTACCGCTTCTAATAGTACCTCTGTGGATGTGATCACTCCCAGGCAGGGGATGCCGGCTTTCAAGCTTTTGGAAAGCCCCTCTTTATCCGGTGAATAGGACTTGACCGGGATACCGAAATCAAGCTGTCCATAGCTGTCCAATATTCTTGTGGAAACTAGGAGCTCATCTGGCTTTATATCCGCCACTTCCCTGCCAAGATTTTCGATCCGGTTGGAAGTGACAATATCAATCCCATCGATTTCTTCCAGGATGAGACGGCTTTCCACATCAGATAGAAAACCATAATTCGTGTCTACTAATAATATCTTACGCATACGTGATTACTTGCTGCGGGCCAGGCCCGCGTATCCTCCTTTCTATTGTGTGTCTGTTGGCGCATAAGTCGGTTCCGTTTCCTCTGTAAATTCGTACCCGGCGCTGTCTACAAGGCCTAAGTAGACAGACGAATAGTTGGCGGCATAAATAAGCTTTAAGGACTCATCAACTGTGACCTCGATGGTGGCGCTTGTAAGTGCTCCATTCGAGTCATGTGCGACAGACAGGACGCGCATATTCTGGAAAAGGAGCGTCGTGCCTGTTGTTTCGATCCCGGCAGCATAGATATTCACCCTGGATCCCTCTTTCAGGTCATCCGTTACGCCGGAAATACTGTTTACAGGGACCGTGACCGCAATCTTGGACGGATCCATGTTCATTTCCACGCTGGATCCGCCGTTTACAGAAAGCATCGAAAGTGTTAGGGGCATTCCGGACGCCACGTCCATCCGTAGAGAATCCCCGGTGTTCAGGACTGTTTCGATATCAGCGCCTGTAACGAAACGGCTGGACGTGTCTGCATTGCTGCCGGCAGTCACGATTTTGGAATCGCACTGGATAGATGTCAGCATATCCTCTGAAAGGACTGTTCCAGCTTCATAATTGTCTCTAAACACATAAACGGTCGTCTTCTGTGGCATTAGGTACAGATAGAGTGCCATGCCACCCGCCACGGCGAACAGGATGGCCGCCACGAGGATCGCTATGATCTTTTTGTTTTTAGATTTCAAATGTATATCCTCCTTTCTGTTAATTAGATTGCATGATTTCAATTCAGGTTTCTACTTTTGAGCTATACAAAAGAAGGCCCTGAAAAGGGCCTCCTTACTAAACGATTATTAGGCGGTCTCCGAGAAAAGATGATATTGCTGCATAGCTTCCTTTTGAAGCAGGATCTCGTCCAGCTCCAGGTTGGAAGGTGGACTGATGTTCAGCCTGCTGATCTGTACCAGGACAGGCTCAGCGTCTTTAAAATCCGTCGTCCGGCTCGTCTTGCAGACAAACCAGCCCGTTGGCGACCTGGGGAACCATTTCACTACGTCACGGTCATCAATGCGCTCTTCTCTTCCCACCGCTCGGACCACGACTGTGATATCATCCGGTCTAGTCAACCTGCCGGCAAAAATAATGCCGGAATTGGCGATAATGGAGGAAGGCATATCGGCAATCTTCTGGGTGATGGCGATTATGAACAGACCATATCCAGCTGCTTGGTCAAGCATCTGTTCAAACTCGGACTGACCACTTAAGCCCATCTCTTTTCCTGCCCCAGTGCCGGCAGCGTCATTTCCGGTTAGGATCTCATTCGCTTCTTCGATCACCAGGACGGTCTCATACTGGTCCTCCGCCAGGTAACCTCCTTCATGCGCCAAAGCGTATTTATAGAACCCAGAAGTGATCACACCGAAAATGAAGTTTTTAAACGTATTTTCCAGACCCTTGGACTCCAGTACCGTCACATCATCGTCCCCGATCAGCTCATCGATACCGATCCCATCCGAGCCTCCATATAACCTGCGTTCAATGGAATATTCACGATTGAAGCAGGAAAGCCGGTCGAGTAGCCTTGCGTATGCGTCCCTCGTGTCATTGCCCGCCCGGCCTCCTCGGTTCGTCGGGTCCTCCAGCCCCGCCTTTTTCCGAAACATGGCATCATAGATCTTGGTAAAGTTGACCGAACGGGACAGCTCTGAGACGGTCTCACGCCAGTCTGGCTTATCACAGGCCTCGAACACACCCGCCTCGTCGTAGAGCTCGAACACTACGTCGCCAAGCATCTGCTTTCCTCTCTCCAATAACCCGTAAGCACGGCAATAGATATCAATCACGCCGTCGATCCAGAGCTGCGGCCAGACGCCTCTTGGGATCTTCCAGGGATTGATCTTGATCGGACGGAAATTTAGGTTCCCCATAGAATGAAAGTTGAACCGTTCCGGCTCCACAAACCGGGCCAGTGTCCGCCAGTCCTGCTTTGGGTCCATAGCGACAATCCTAAGCCTTTTTCCTGTCTTCTTCCGTCTTACATGGGCAAGTTCTGCGATGAACCGCATTGCCGCCACGGTTTTCCCTGAACGGGAAGCGCCCGTGAAGAACCCATGCATCAACGTCTCTTCCGGTATCCGGTAATCATAAGGAGTCCGGTAGCCGTTCTTAAAGGAAAAGCGCTCTGAATTGAGTACCGTTCCCATATAGATCTCGCCCTTGAGCTGGGACGGGACACTGAATTTCGGTACATCCTGCACGATGCTGAACACGCCGCCTTCTGAGACACGTGGAAGATGTGTATAGGAAACGTATTCCTCCGGCAGGAGGACTGTGCAGTATTTATATTCCTGACAGCCGAACACATCCTCTCTTGTCACATCCGCAGAAAAGGCTGCGAAATGGTACAGGAGATGCTTCTGCTCGGTTTCCGTCAGATCGATGACCTGCAAAGGTTGGATCATCGCCCCCTCGTTCTGCCAGGTGGCCTTTGCAATAGCTTGTGCGGTAGAAAGAGCGTCTAGGTTCGGGCAACCGATATAGACATACGTATAGAACGCGCCCTGTCCCCGCAGGGCCTTTTTGATCCGCTCGTTTTGGTATTCCATCAGTTCCAGAAGATCCTTGACCCCCTGGTCCAGCCACTGATAAGACTTGGAATATCCGATACTGGGTCCAAGCCCCATGGATGCGGAAGTCCCGAGTGTTGCCGCCCCGGTATTCCCCTGGGAGGTCCCCTTGCTTGTCCCATTGCTGGTGGTATAACTATTACCTTGGCTGACACTTTCGTTGCGTCCTACGTTCCTGCCCACGCTTTCGCTTGCGGACTGGCTGACGGAATTGGACACGCTTTGCCCCAGAGACTGCCCCAGTGTCTCGCTTTGTGAAACGCTGACATTCTGTCCCCGGTTCTGGCTGTAATTCATCGCATCATTTACACCAAAACTTTTTCCAATTCCCTGGTTCTGGCTAAATGACTCGTTGACCCCTGCATTGACGCCCCTGCCTTGTGACAAGGACTGGCTGACTGAATTGCCAAGGGACTGTGAGTGGGAGATAGACTCATTCACACCCCACCCCTCCGAGAGGCTTTCACCGATACTGGTACCATAGGATTCGTTGACTCCAAAACCATAATTCTGTCCGAAGCTCTGTCCGTATCCCATACTTTCAGTCATGCTGACGCTCTCACCCCTGGAGGTGCCGCTGCTTATGTTCGTACCCAGGTTATGCCCAAAAGACCCACCATAGCTGCTACCCCAGCTTGAGTTGACACCCTGGCTGGTGGACTCCCCATCAGAGGTACTTTCATTGGAGGAATGACTGACATTTCCGGATATGGCAAGGAGGCTGCCACCCACACTTCCCCCTGTTGATGATCCCTCCGATTCCGTGTGGCTTTCACTATAGCTCTGCGAAACGCCCTGGTTCTGGCTAAAGCCATAGTTCTGCCCATAATTGTAGCCTTCCGACTGTCCGATATTAAGTGAGCTGCCCACATTCTGACCATGGCTTGCGGAATTCCCGAAGTTGACAGACTCCGATAGGCTGTAACCCATATTCTGGCTCTGGCCGACATTGTGAGACTGGCTTACGTTCTGGCCGTGTGACAGGTTATAGCTGCTTCCCTGGGTATAGCCCTCGCTTTGCGAATAGTTCTGTCCCATGGACAGACCCTCTGTTTCATTCTGGCTCACGCCATAGCTGTCTCCTTGAGAATGGGTCGCTCCCAGGTTTGCGGAGGCCCCTTCATTGGTCCCATGGGACTGGCCCAGGGTTTCCCCAAAGCTGACGCCTTCGGACTGTGAAATCCCGTGGGATACCGAATTGTTCAGTGTTGCTCCTTCCGTGTGGCCGACTGTCCGCCCAAAGGACTGAGAGAATGACTCCCCGACAGACTGGCCTTCCGACATACTGAAGTTCTCGCCCTGCGCGTAGCTGACCGTATCCGCATCCGTAAACGCCCGTGACCAACCCTGTGACTGGCTGGCATTCGCCATATACATCATGGGGATAGACAGGTTCATGCTGATGGATTTTGTACCCTGAAGCTGACCGTACCACTCCGTCATCTCCTTCTGGGATTGCCTTTGCCACCCCATCAGCGTGTCCATGTATACAGGCGTGGAGAGCACTTCCAATACATATTCGTAGTCAGCCATGCCAGAAATGATCTCTTCCAGGGTCCCCTGCGAATCGGGATTTAGGTTTTGCCCGCCAATCCCACGGTTTCCCGGGTCCTCTCCCGCCTTACTTGCCTTCGGGATGCCCCGGACCACGGTGAGGTAGTCCATATTATACATTTTTTCCCGCAACCACTCAGCCTCTTGGGCCTCCACGACACGCACCTCCAGTACACGGAACGTACCCTGGAGCATTCCTATCAATCCAAGAAAATCATAATGGGCCTGCTGTTTGGCTTCCTCAAGGTCCTCAGACACCCCCTGCACACCATAGAGGTAGAGAAGTCCGATTGCTACAGGCTTAATCACGTTCGCTATGATCGTGACCATGTTAAGGCCCCTTTCATGGACGCCAGAGAGTATCTGCATCTGCATATCCATGAAGGAGGTGGACTGCTTGGCATTAGCCGGCACTCGGATAACTCGGGCCAGTTTGATCGCTTTATAGAAATGGGTCCGTTCCCCGGTGTCTGGGTTCATCACTTCCAGTTCATAGCAAAGATATTCCAG
>NZ_CAUGIN010000033.1:0-33957 GCF_959599685.1 Lachnoclostridium phocaeense | reverse complement strand
CATGTCCCGTTCTCGTGGAAGAAGGTCGTCCGCATAGCTTCCTTAAATCCCATTCCCGTGGTATACTCCTTTCAAAGGAGGCTTTGCTTATGAACCCAAACACAGAGAAACTACGCAAAAAATACATGGATAATCCACCCGAAGGCATAACATCCGAGGACATTCGCCATATGAGCGAGGATGACCTTCTGGATATGGATTATTTTCTAAATGAAGACGATCCTTTTGACGATTTGTTTGGTGAAGAAGGTTTTTATATCTTCTAACCTGACCATCGTCTTATTGTCATTCCCACGCACGTGTTCGCCAAGCTCAAGTTTGGTGAACGCGTGTTTCTTTTACTTTCTGGAAAAATCGGAATTTCCTATAAAGGCACAAAAGTCCCGGTCTCCAGCCGGGACATCTTGATCAGAGACTGCATAAGGAAATCCAGTTTCCCAATCTGCCCCTCCATAGTCTCCAGAAACTGTCGCCGCTTCTCTTCCGGCAGATCGTGCTCCTTCAGAATACCGGTAAACATCCGGATATTTGCCATGGGCGTCTTGACCTGGTGGGAAATGTCACTGACCAGCTCCTGGATGATCTTTTTATCCCTGCCGCTCACCTTCCTTGCCTCATCTGCAATATCGTAGAACTGCAGAAGCTTCCCCTGGACTTTCGACGTCAGACTGTCCTCATAGACATAAGGCCACCGGCCCGGCTCTCCGGCAATCAGACTGTCCAGTATCTCGCAGATCCTGCCGGAAAACTCTGCCACCTGGCGCCGCACGAGAGCCCGCCGCACTGCTGTCAGCGCCAGGATCCCGGCGCATCCTGCAAGGAGGACAAAGCGCACTTCCCTTCTGGGAACATACGCCCACAGAACCCATACCATAGCTGCAAATAAAATCACTGTCCCAAGAGTCAGCGCCGCCTCCTGGTACCTTTCTTTTTTCCCGTTCATCTATCTTCCCCCTGTCCAGATGTAGCCCATGCCCCGCACGGTTCTGATGTATGTGTGCCCCTCGCCTTCAATCTTGGCCCGCAGCCGGTTCATAGTGACAGTCAGCGTGTGATCATCGATATAATTCCCTTCACTGTCCCACAGTTTCCCCAGCAGGGTCTGGCGCGTCAGCACATTTCCCTCATTCTCCGTCAGCACACGCAGAAGCTTATATTCATTGGGGGTAATGGCGATCTGTTCCTGGCCCCGCCTGGCTGTCAGCGAGCCGAAATCCAGACTTAAGAAACCGTCTGCCCACAGATCTTTTGGGGACTGCTCTTTTCCCCCTGCATGGCGCAGAGCTGCCTCCACTCTTTTGAGAAGGATCTTCATACTGAAAGGCTTGGTCACATAGTCGTCTGCCCCCAGGTCAAATCCTGCCACCACATCTTCCTCCAGATCATTGGCTGTAAGAAAAATGACCGGCAGCTGTGGGCAGTCTTCCTTCAGTTCCCGGCACAGATCCATCCCGTTTCCGTCCGGCAGATTGACATCCAGCAGTACCAGGTCAAAATCTTCCGTCGCCGCAAGCTGTCTGGCCTTCCCCGTATTGTAAGCTGCCACAGTCAGGTATCCGTTCATATCCAGCTCAAAACAAAGGCCCGCACTCAGGGCCAGATCGTCTTCCACCACCATGATTTTTCCCGCACTCATTGTTCACTCATTCTCCTTGTCCTTATCATCCTGCCGCCGGCTCTTCAGACGCCGGCATTACCATTATATTTCACCGGTCTCCAAAGGACAAGAGTCTCCTTTTTCCCTCTTGCAATCGCCTGTATATATTGTAAAATAGCTGTGAAGGCTTATTGCGGGGAGGATCATAGGATGCAAAGCACATGGGAAAAGCGCAGAAAGAGAGTTTTCGAGATCATAGAGGTAGGGACAGAGTACGACTATATCAGCCGCATCTATGACTTTTTTAATGCTTTCTGCATCATTCTCAATCTGATAGTCAGCATGGTCTACACATTTGAAGAGTACCGGACCGCTTACGGCAGTCTGCTGATGACCATAGAGCAGGCCACTGTGGCTCTTTTTATGGTGGATTATTTTCTCCGCATATGGACGGCAAAATATCTGTACCCGGGCAGCACTCAGCCCAGGGCTATTTTGAAATATATGACTTCCTTTACAGGCATTGTGGACCTTCTGTCCTTTCTGCCCCAGTATCTCCCCTTCTTTTTCCCGGCGGGAGCCATCGCCTTCCGCATGTTCCGGATCATACGGATCTTCCGCCTGTTCCGCATCAATGCCTACTACGACTCTCTGAATGTGATCACGGAAGTCATTGTGAGCAAAAAGCAACAGCTTTTTTCTTCCGTTTTCATCATCCTCATGCTGATGCTGGCCTCCAGCCTGTGCATGTACAGCCTGGAGCACGAGGCCCAGCCGGAAGTGTTCTCCAACGCTTTCTCGGGGATCTGGTGGGCTGCCTCCACCCTGCTCACTGTAGGCTACGGCGACATTTACCCCATCACTGTCCTTGGGAAAATGTTCGGCATCTTTATCGCCTTCCTGGACGTGGGTATTGTGGCCATCCCCACCGGTATCATTTCCGCGGGATTCGTGGATCAGTATTCCCGCATCAAGAGGATGAGTGAGTACGGCCAGGAGGCGGACATCCATTTCATTCAGATCCATCTGACCGACCAGGACAAGTGGGCAGGAAAGACCATCTCCCAGCTCCACCTCCCTGCCCGGGTCATTGTGGCTGCCATCCAGCGGGATCACAAGATCATCGTCCCCCGGGGAAACATGGTGGTGAAAGCCGGGGACGCCATGGTATTGGGAGCTGAGTCCTTCCACAACAACAAGGGCGAACGCATTCAGCTCAAGGAAATGGTGCTCCAGAAAAATCATCCCTGGATCGGTCAGCGCATCCAGGAGCTGGATATCTCCAGAAGGTCCATCATCGTCCTTGTCAAGAGAAACAGCCGCACGCTGATCCCCAACGGCAACATGCTCCTTCGGGAACAGGATATGGTCATCTTCTACTCTCAGATCCACATGGCAGGAGCCACGGAGATAGATGTGTAAGCCTGCGGGAATTGATGGAATTTTCGTAAGAATTTTTTCAATTTCGGATTGACAAGACATGTAAGAATATGATATAAATATCAAGTGACCGATTTAGGTCAGAAAATGATGCAGGGGATTGGTCAAATGGTATGACAGGAGTCTCCAAAACTCTTAGCGGGAGTTCGATTCTCTCATCCCCTGTTATGAAAGAGCTGGAAATGCTTGAAAAATAAGCGTTTCCAGCTCTTTTGTTTTATTCGGAAAATCAAAGGGTATCAAACAGGGTATCAAAATATTAAATCACGAAAATGAAAGAGCCTCCGAAACGCTTCTAAAATCCATATTCTTCCCAGTTGTCCAGCACCTTCTGCTGCAGCTCCTCCGGATATCCGCGGAAGGATGCTTCTACTGGTCTGCGCTCTTCAGGCCAGCTGTGGAACGGAGTCAGACAGTTGTAGATCACACGCGTGGAGACAGCGCTTTTCTTCTCCTCCGGACTCAGGTACGCTACCAGCGGGAATATATACTGTTCCGGAATCGTCACTCTCCTGTCCGGGTGATGCCGGGTGGCAATAGCCCATGTGAGCTGGCTGATATCGCTTGGATCAATGTCGTCGTCCACTACGATCACCTTTGGAATATAAGATCCCCCTTTTGAAGAAAATACAGCTCTTCCGATTTCAGATGCCAGCTTGTCATCATCCTCGCAGGAACGGTTTCTGTCCACAGAGACGACAAACCAATGAGCCGCGGATTCCATGGGAATGAAACATTCTTTTATCGGGAATCCCTGCCTGCGCAGTACATTCTGGATACTGGCGGCAATGCTGATGCCCCAGTTGGTATGATTCTCCTCTGTAGGCACACCGGCCACGCAGAGAGGCATAATGGGATCATCCCGGTGTGTCATGGCTGTGACCTTAAAGCAGGGTACCTGCTGGCTTCTCCCTGACCACACATACCCGCCGTATTCGCCCATCGGTCCCTCCGGCACCTTTTCATCCAGTGACGCCAGCCCTTCGATGACAATCTCTGTAGATGCCGGCACAAGAAGATCATTTGTCTCACACTTCACCACATCCACCGGCTCTTTATACCAGCCGCCCATCATCTCTCCCTCACTTACACCGGAAGGCAGAGGATAGCCGGCGATCATGGCAATAGCCGGATCAACACCCAGGCAGAGAGCAAAGGGCATTTCCTTTCCTATCTCTTTCCACCGCGCATAGATTTTTCCAAAATCCTGGGTCGGGATCACAACGCCCGCGATCGTCCGGGGTCCGTCCAGCATAGCACGGGAGATGGCCCAGTTTACCCATTTCCCGTCCGGGGTGGCTGCGATAAAGATCCCATATGTATTGATATAGCGTCCCCCATCCCCATGGTGGATCCAGGGAACCGGAAGTTTTGTCAGATCGATCTCATCCCCAAACAGCTTATTTTCCTTGCATGGACCGCTCTCCACTTCCCTTGGCGGTATGGGCTTCACATCCGGGAGCCGCGACCACTCCGCCACCAGCCCCGGGACACTCGTATCCACCGGAAGCCCCAGAGACAGAGCAACCCTCAAAAATGGATGGCTCCGGTCCGGGCTCAACCCTACCGGCGCCCCCAGCACCCGAAATCCCGGAGTACACCCTTTGATATTCTGGAAAAGAGGTGCCGGTGCCGGGAGATCATAGGCACGCCTTGTAATAGCACTCATCTCCAGGTTCCAGTCCACCTCCTTCTCAACAGTCACAATCTCACCGCATTCTTTCAGTTTTTCCACATACTCTCGAAAACTTTTGATCATCATGTTTTCCCTCCTCGTGACATATCCTGTTCAGGTACCAATACCCTGATGATTTCGATTATAGTAAAGAAATTTTTCCATGTCAAACAGGCGGATCTCCTGTATTTTTATCAGCAGTCTCCCCGTCATACCCGCCCCTCTCCCCTCATATAATAAAAAGACAACTGCAAGACGAAGGATACCATCCTATGTTCCGCAAAATGAGACCTCTTCCTTTTCTCCGGGTCACTCTTATACTGGCCGCTGCCTTTCTCCTTGGACGCACGGCCGCCCAGGTGACCTCCTTTGTCACCGCATCCCACTCTGATCAGATCCATTCTTCAGCCGAGGGAAACTGGGGCCTTGGCTTCCAGGAGGAGGGCCAGCCTCCCGTGGGAAATGCCACTGTGGATGAACTGGCACAGTACAATGCCTTCTACCTGGGCGATACAGATCAGAAACGGATCTACCTGACCTTTGATGCAGGTTATGAGAATGGCAATACCGAGCCCATTCTGGACGCTCTGAAAAAGCATAAAGCTCCCGCTGCATTTTTTGTAGTGGGAAACTTCATCTCTGAGAACCCGGATCTGATCCGCCGGATGGTGGAAGAGGGACACACGGTAGCCAACCACACCTCCACTCACCCCGATATGTCCCGGATTTCCACCCTGGAAGCCTTCCGGGAAGAGCTGGAGGGTGTGGAAAATTGCTATAAAGAGATCACAGGAAAGGAGATGACAAAATTTTACCGTCCTCCCCAGGGGAAGTACAATGTGGAAAACCTGAAAATGGCAAAGGGACTTGGCTACCACACCTTCTTCTGGAGCCTCGCCTACGTAGACTGGTACCAGGACGATCAGCCCACAAAGGAAGAGGCCTTTGACAAACTGCTGGGCCGCATTCATCCGGGCGCTGTCGTCCTCCTCCACAGCACCTCCTCCACCAACGGAGAGATCATGGATGAACTTCTGGGGAAGTGGGAGGACATGGGATACTCTTTTGGGTCACTTGAAGAACTTGCAGCAGACACAAAACAAGAAAAATGACAGACAAAAGGCGGGCCTGCATCCGGGTGCCGTTCCCGGCACTTCTCTTCAGCAGGTCCGCCTCTCATTCCGTCTTTTATTTTCCGCCCGCCGATTTAAAGAATATCAATGTACTCTCCTGCCAGGGCCTTGTTCATGCTGCGCACGGCACAGAATTTACCGCACATGCTGCATGTGTCGCTGTGGTCATCCTCCGGGCTCCTGCTGTCCCGGATCGCTTTTGCCGTCTCCGGGTCAAGGGCACACTCAAACTGCGCATCCCAGTCCAGCTTCTGCCTCGCCTCGGCCATGCGGTCGTCTATATCTCTCGCTCCCGGGATGCCCTTGGCAATATCCGCCGCGTGAGCCGCGATCTTGGAGGCGATGATGCCCTGCTTCACATCCTCCACATTTGGCAAGGCCAGATGCTCTGCCGGTGTTACATAGCAGAGGAAAGCCGCTCCGCTCATAGCTGCTACAGCGCCGCCGATTGCTGCTGTGATATGATCGTACCCCGGTGCAATGTCTGTGACAAGAGGCCCCAGCACATAGAAAGGCGCTCCCATGCAGATACTCTTCTGCACCTCCATATTGGCCGCCACCTGGTCAAGCGGCACATGCCCCGGTCCTTCTACCATAACCTGTACATTGTGATCCCAGGCCCGTTTTGTCAGTTCGCCAAGGCGCACCAGCTCCTCGATCTGGCAGACATCTGTAGCGTCAGCCAGACAGCCGGGACGGCAGGCGTCTCCCAGGGAGATGGTCACGTCGTACTCCTCACAGATATCCAGGATCTCATCAAAGTACTCGTAAAACGGGTTCTCCTCCCCTGTCATGCTCATCCAGGCAAATACCAGGCTTCCTCCCCGGCTCACAATGTTCATTTTTCTCTTGTGTTTCCGGATCTGCTCAATGGTCTTGCGGGTAATACCGCAGTGAAGAGTCACAAAATCCACCCCGTCCTCTGCGTGCAGACGGATCACATCAACAAAATCCTTTGCCGTGAGAGTCGCCAGATCTCTCTGATAGTGGATCACACTGTCGTACACCGGCACAGTCCCGATCATAACCGGGCACTCGCTTGTCAGCTTCTGCCGGAAAGGCTGGGTATTGCCGTGACTGGAGAGATCCATGATGGCCTCCGCTCCCAGATTCACGGCGCTCATCACCTTCTGCATCTCGATGTCATAGTCCTTGCAGTCCCTGGATACACCCAGGTTTACATTAATCTTTGTGCGGAGCATACTGCCCACTCCCTCCGGATCCAGGCAGGTGTGGCGCTTGTTGGCGCAGATCGCCACCTTTCCCTCTGCCACAAGCTGCATCAGCTTTTCCACCGGCATGTTTTCCTTCTCTGCCACCCTCTTGATCTGGGATGTCACGATGCCCTTGCGGGCTGCATCCATCTGTGTTGTGTAAGTTTCCATTCGTCCTACCTCCATTTGCGTTTTTCCTTCTTTTTCTGACGCCGGCCATGGAAACAGCGGGGAGAAGAGGGATCCTTTCCCCTTCTCTCCATCCGGATGCCGACGCCTTCACCTCTGTATAACACGGTGATCATCATGGCTGTATTTCCTCCTTTTTTTGTACAACCAGATTTTTCTATAGCGACACAAAGTGGTGTCCCCAGTCTGCCGCTTTTTCAGAGGGCAAGCCCTCCGATCTGCATATTTACCCAGCTGCCCGCAGCTGGTTCATGACGCCGCCCTTCTCTAACACTGTGATCAGGATAAATGCCAGTATACTTCCTGCCACGGTGGACACGAGAAACGGGACAACGTACACAAAAAGTCCCGCAGGCTCCATCCCCATCAGTAGTTTGGCTGCAGGGTAGGCGCAAAGTCCGCCCAGGATGCCTGTCCCAAGTGCCTCAGCCACACAGGTGGGCGCCAGCTTTTTCCAGCCTGCATAGACCAGTCCGCAGCAGAGGGCTCCCACCATACTGCCAGGAAAGGCCAGAAGACTTCCGATCCCCAGGATATTGCGCAGAAGACTTGCCGTAAAAGCGATTCCTACGCCCCATCCGGGTCCCAGCGTCACTGCGGCCAGAATGTTGACCATGTGCTGCACCGGAGCGCACTTGCTGCCCGCTATGGGAAAACTGATCAGACTCCCCACGACGGCCAGAGCTGTGAGAACTCCTGCAAGCACCAGTTTCTTCGTTGCTGTATTTTGTCTCATCAATACACAGCTCCTTTCTCTATTTGATCAGATGCACGGAACAAAAAAGAGATGCACGAGGGCATCTCCTATTAACACACGAACACACATCCCTACGTTGGCATTATCCAAATCAGGTTGCGGGTCGAGACGATAACAGCCTCCTCTCAGCCGGCTAACGGCCAGCTCCCCGTGACACGCTTATCCAATTGTATCTGATCCATAATCATTATAGACCTGAGAAAACCTATTTGCAAGGATTTTCGCCAAAGAGCCGGCCTGTTTTCATCCTTTTCCTATTCGTTTTCCAGACTGATCCTGGGCAGATTCCACCGGTAGCGTGAGGCAAGGCACCTGATCACCAGCACCAGCATCACCCCTGCAAACATGGCGGCCGTCATGCCGGTCACGCTGTAGAGCGCCGTACACGCCACGGCGCCTGCTATGGAGGCGCAGGCATAGATGTGGCGGACAAATATGTAGGGCGGAACGCCTGCCATAACATCTCTGAGAAGTCCGCCCCCCACACCGGTCACTGTCCCGGTGAAGATCAGAAGGAAGGCGTTATCCCCGTATCCCTGCTGGAGGCCTGCGTTTACCCCTACCACTGTAAAAATTCCCAGTCCCACAGCGTCCATCAGCATCATAGCCCCGTCATACAATTTTCCCAGCCTTTCGCTGGACAGGGACTGCCGGAAATACATCACCCCGAAGACAAGGCAGGACACCAGGACAGCCACCGTCGCATAGACCGGATTTCGGAACACGTTGGGCGGTATGATCCCCACTACAATGTCCCGGACAGCCCCTCCGCCCACGGCGGTGATCACTCCCAGCACGCACACGCCAAATATATCCATGGATTTTTGAATCCCCACCAGTGCTCCAGAGACAGCAAAGGCCACTGTGCCAATGACCTCCAATATAAAAACAACATTATCTTGAACACTCATTTTCTTCTTCCTCTCACACGCATCATTGTCTGACAGGGCTGCCGCAAACCGGCTGCCTGCCATCTGTATAACCTGTATTTATTTTTTCTTCAGCGTCCTGATATGATGGCTGCCGTAGAGCACAAGGGACAAAAGCATCATAACCACGCAGATCCCGATCAGTACCTGTGACACCTGTGCCGGGATATTGTACCAGAACAGATGGAGAACCATCATGGCGTAGAGAAGCCAGGTGGTGACTTTCCCGTGCCAGTCTGCCCCGAATACGCTGCCCGTCTTCCGGATTACCAGAAGTCCGGTAATGCCCATGAATATTTCTTTTACAACCATGATCCCAAGGGGAAGCACCATGAGAGGAAATCTTGTCAGAAGACAGGCCAGCATGGCCGCCTGGGTCAGTTTGTCTGCCACTGGATCCAGCACCTTTCCCAGATCGCTTGTCATGTGGAACCGTCTCGCTATCAGACCATCCGCCGTATCCGTCACACCAGATATGATCAGCACGATCCCGGTCCATATATAGTTCTTCTCCACACAGTAAAGCCAGGCGAACACCGGGATCAGACAGAGCCGGAAAAAGGACAGGATGTTGGGAATGGTCAGTATTTTATGTTTTGAAGTTTCTTCTCGTATCATCTTGATGCTCCTTCTTTATTTTTTATGCGGATCATCCGGTTCCGGCCGGACGTATACAATAAAGTATATACCAACGCCCGCGGACAGACAAGGTGTTACGGGGCAAAAAAGACGTGCCGGGC
Source organism: Lachnoclostridium phocaeense (assembly GCF_959599685.1). Taxonomy (NCBI): domain Bacteria; kingdom Bacillati; phylum Bacillota; class Clostridia; order Lachnospirales; family Lachnospiraceae; genus Lachnoclostridium; species Lachnoclostridium phocaeense. Next base: position 24,283 of record NZ_CAUGIN010000033.1, on the reverse strand, counting down.
AGAAGTGTCTTCCGCACAGCACGTCGAAGCTGCAGATATACGATTCTATACCGCAGAAACCTAGTCGTGGATCTTGTAGTTGGCAAGCAGCATTTCCGCCACACCCGGCGCCTCCGGATCGTGGTGTCCCTTTCCCGTATCCAGGGCACGGATCTCTTCCATCTCGCTGTCCTCCAGCTCAAAATCAAAAATGTCTATATTGCCCGCAATCCGCTCCGGGTTGGTAGATTTCGGCAGGACGATCAGTCCCTCCTGTATTTCAGATCTGAGAATGATCTGCCCTGGGTTCTTTCCATATTTTTCTGCCAGTTTTACAATAACCGGATGACTAAGAAGAGCCTCATCACCGTGCCCTAACGGCTGGTACGCCTCGATCTTCACATCCGCCTCGTCCAGAAGCGCCCTGAGTTCTCTCTGCTGGAAGAAAGGATTGCACTCCACCTGGTTCACAGCCGGCATGGTGTCAAACTGAGGAACAAATTCCTTCCAGATCGTTGGAGTCATATTGCTGACGCCGATGGATTTTATCCTGCCTTCCTTCTTTGCCTCCTCCAGCGCTTTCCACGCGCCGGCCACATCGCCGTATGGCTGGTGCAGCAGATACAGATCCACATAGTTCAGACCAAGCTTTTCCAGGGATGTCTCCAGTCCTTTTCTGGCCGCCTCGTAACCGTAGTCCTGGAGCCAGAGCTTGCTTGTGATAAAGATCTCCTCCCGCGGGATCCCGCTGTCTTTCACCGCTTTTCCTACGTCAGATTCGTTAAAATAAGCTGCTGCTGTATCGATATGGCGGTAACCTGCCTTCAGCGCCTGGGATACGGCCTCGTATGCAGGCCCGTCATTGGGCACAAGAAATACGCCAAATCCCACTGCCGGGATTTTATTACCATCGTTCAATGTGATCATTTCCATGACTCTTCCTCCTTTTAAACCTATGCATTACAGGAAACCACTTTTGTTTTCCCTGTTTACATTTTAGTACACAGTTTCAAAAAAGTACAATGCCAATGGAGTATTATAGTATAACTAATCTGCATACTCTTGCCGTTCAAAACGCCTCTTTAACCTTTAAGCCTACAGGATTTCTGTGCTTTCTCCCTGCACAAATACGGCCTGGTCGTCCGTGAGCACTTTCAGCTCAATCTCCTGTCCATATTTTCTGATTTACAATATACTTTCCATAATTTTGTCTATTCTGCCATATTGCCAGATTGCTTTATGTCAGTTATAATAAAAGCCACTCAACGGGAAAATCTTTTCCCTCATGTCATTGTCAAATGACATTCTTTTATTCAACCGGCGGTTTCCGCCTTTTGTTCCCTTTTATATGAGCTCTTAAAAGGTTGCAGCTTTCTGTTTTTATGTCTATAATGGAGGTGTAACATTTGAAATCAAACTTCATAAATACTGATGAATATCCCGAGGCAGACAGGCAGTGGACACCTGCATCCGGGACGGGGTTCTGAAGGATATTCTGACAGAGCAGAAATCGGAGGTGATCCAGATGGTTCTGGAGACGTTTGACCAGGAGAAATATGAAAAGGCTATGCACCAAGAGGGCTATGACGACGGTTATTCTGACGGCAAAAAGGACGGCTATTCCGATGGCAAAGCAGACATGTTTCTGGAGCTGATCCGCAAGAAACTGGCAAAAGGCAGCTCTCTGGAAAAGATTGCACGGGAACTGGAGACAGATCTGGAAACGGTACAGAAGCTGGCTGATCAGATATAAATATAAGCACAAGTCAAAAAGTCTTTCCATAGAGAACAGGAGGGCAGATCCTTCTCTGTCCTCCTGCTATTTTCACTTATGATATTTCTTCTTTTCTCTACCAGGCGTCAAACAGTGAGAGCTGGTTGCTCTCCGGCAGATCTCCGAAAAGTCCCAGATCGTTCATCAGATCAATAACTGTCTTGCTGACTTTGGTCCTCTGGCGGAAATCATCCCTGCTCAGGTAGGGTCCCTGCTCGGAAGCGGCCTCCACAGCCTCGGCAGCCTTGTCTCCCATTCCGTCGATACTGGAAAGGGGCGGCATCAGCTTACCGTCCACGATCTGGAACCTGGACGCCTTTGCCTTGTAGATATCAATGGGCACAAACTCGAAGCCCCGGGCGTACATTTCCTGGACGATCCTCATGTCTTTCAGTGTATCCTGCTCCTTCTTGCTGAGGGAGTCCTTGCGTCTTTCATAGTCCTTAATGTAGAAATTGAGCTGTTCCTTCCCCTGACACATAAGCTCGTAGGAGAAGGCGTCCGCACGGATACCGAAGTAAGCCGCATAGTAGGCCAGCGGATAGTTGATCTTGCAGTAGGCGATGCGGTAGGCCATCATAACGTAAGCTGCCGCGTGGGCCTTGGGGAACATGTATTTAATCTTCTCACAGGACCAGATGTACCAGTCCGGCACACCATGCTCTGTCATATCTTTCTTAAAGTCCGGCCACTCTTTACATTTTCCCTTGGCCACAGCTCCTTTACGCACCCTCTCCATGATGGTAAAGGACTCCTCGCTGTCCATCCCCTTGTTGATAAGATAGGTCATAATATCGTCACGGGTACAGATGGCCGTGGAAATAGTGGCCTTTCCGCTTAAGATCAGCTCCTGGGCGTTGTTCAGCCACACGTCCGTCCCATGGGACAGACCAGAGATACGGATCAGGTCAGAGAGCGTCTTTGGCTTTGTATCCACCACCATCTGGATAACGAAATCTGTACCAAATTCCGGAATACCCAGACATCCCACCGGACATCCTCCGATGTCGGAAGGCTTGATGCCCAGAACTTCCGTTCCCTGGAAAAGGCTCATAACACCGGGATCATCCAGAGGGATCTTTGTTGCGTCAAACCGGTTGTCCGTCTCGTTGTATTCGTTATCCATGGCCGGGGAGCTGATATACTCCTCCAACGTCTTGATCATGGTAGGATCATCGTGTCCCAGGATATCTAGCTTCAGCAGGTTGTGGTCAATAGAATGGTAGTCAAAGTGGGTGGTCACGATATCCGTATGCATATCATTAGCCGGGTGCTGTACCGGAGTAAAAGAGTTGATATCCTCTCCCAGCGGCAGAACGATGATTCCACCAGGGTGCTGGCCGGTGCTCCTGCGGATACCGGTACATCCCTGTACGATCCTGTCAATCTCGCAGGTACGCTTTCTCTGTCCCCGCTCCTCAAAATAATTTTTCACAAATCCAAAGGCCGTCTTATCCGCCAGAGTACCAATGGTGCCGGCCCGGTATGTCTGACCGTCACCGAAGATAACCTCTGTATACTTGTGCGCATTGCTCTGGTAGTCTCCGGAAAAGTTCAGGTCAATATCCGGCTCCTTGTTTCCCTTAAACCCAAGGAATGTCTCAAAGGGGATATCAAACCCGTCTTTTACAAGTTTTTCTCCGCACACCGGACAATTCTTGTCCGGCATATCCATGCCGCAGCCTCCGGCGTATTTTCGCACTTCATCTGAGGTAAAATCGCTGTAATGACACTTGGGACAGTAGTAGTGGGGACTTAATGGATTGACCTCCGTGATCCCGGCCATGGTAGCCACAAAAGAGGACCCTACCGATCCACGGGATCCTACCAGATAGCCGTCCTCCACCGACTTCCATACCAGCTTCTGGGCAATGATGTACATAACGGCAAACCCGTTGGAGATAATGGAGTTCAGCTCCCTCTCAAGACGCTCCACCACCACTTCCGGCAGATCCTCGCCGTACATCTCATGGGCCTTGTTGTAACAGATATCCCTCAGCATCTGATCCGAGTTGGGAATCACAGGAGGGCATTTATCCGGCCGCACTGGCGAGATCTTCTCCACCCAGTCCGCGATCATGTTGGGATTATCGATGACCACTTCTTTTGCCTTAGCTGAACCCAGGTAGTCAAATTCTGCCAGCATCTCCTCTGTCGTCCGCAGGTAAAGGGGCGCCTGGTTGTCCGCATCCCCAAAGCCTTTTCCCGCCATGATGATCCGGCGGTAGACTTCATCCTCCGGATCCAGGAAATGGACGTCACAGGTGGCCACTACAGGCTTGTTGAACTTCTCCCCCAGCCGGATGATCTTTCGGTTGATCTCTTTTAAATCTTCCTCCGAATGGACATTGGATACTCTGTCACTGTCGATCATAAAGGCATTGTTTCCCAGGGGCTGGATCTCCAGATAGTCATAGTAATCCACAATACGGGCAATCCTCTCCTCGGACTTGTCATCCAGGATGGCCTGGTAAAGCTCGCCCGCCTCGCAGGCGCTCCCCAGGATCAGGCCTTCCCTGTATTTGGAAAATTCACTCTTGGGTATCCGGGGATGCCTTGCAAAGTAATCCAGGTGGGACTTAGAGATCAGTGTGTAAAGGTTTGTCCTTCCAATATCGTTCCTGGCCAGGATAATGGCGTGGTAAGAGGGCATCTTCCTTACAGAGTCCGCATTGTTCTTCACCCCGAACCGGTTCAGTTCCTTCAGTGTATGGATGTCCCGCTCTGCCAGCATCTCCACAAATTTCTCAAAGATCTCCGCCGTGGCTCCCGCATCATCCACTGCCCGGTGGTGATTTTCCAGGGAAATATTCAGAGCCTTTGCCACAATGTTCAGCTTAAACCTGGACAGGGTGGGCAGGAGAACTCTGGCCATGGCTACCGTGTCCACGGAAGTAAAATCCGGCTGGATATCCTGGTAGCGGCAGTTCTGCTCAATAAAGCTGACATCAAAGGATGCGTTGTGAGCCACCAGCACACCGTCCCCGATAAACTCCAGAAACTGCGGCAGCACTTCCTCGATGGGAGGGGCGTCCATGACCATGGCGTCGGTAATGCTGGTGAGCTGGGTGATCTTAAACGGAATCGGGATCTGCGGGTTCACAAAAGTGCTGAACTTATCTGTGATCTTTCCCTTCTCCACCTTCACGGCCCCGATCTCGATGATCTTGTCCTTGATGGGGCTGAAACCTGTGGTCTCCAGGTCAAAGACAATGAATGTACCCATCAGATCCTGCCCTTTTTCGTTGATGGCCACATCCGACAGGTCATCCACCAGGTAGGCCTCCACCCCGTAAATAACCTTAAAGGGATCGTCCTTGTCCAGTGTCTCTATGTAATGGTTGGCGTCTGTAAACGCCTGCACCACGCCGTGATCCGTGATGGCGATGGCTTTGTGCCCCCAGTCGTGGGCGCGCTTCACAATGTCCTTCACCTCGGAGACGCCATCCATATCGCTCATCTTCGTATGGCAGTGCAGTTCCACCCGCTTCTCCGGAGCCGTATCCTTTCTGGTCACGGTAAAGTCCGGGATCTTCCGGATGCCTGTGACAGAACCGATGGTCAGCTCCCCGTCGAACTTGTCGATCGTCGTGACGCCCTTGATCTTCAGGAACGCACCCATCTTAATATCCTGGAGCATATCCGGAAGCTGCTCGTTGCGGACAAACATTTTCACCATAATGGTGTCCGTAAAATCCGTCACCGCATACATGATGATGGTCTTTTCATTCCGGATCTCCCTGGTATCAAAGCTGATGACCTTGCCCCGGATGGTGATCTCTCCCATCTCGCTGACCACTTCTTTCAGCTCAATGGCCGCATCATCAAAATCACGCCCGTAAATGACATTGGGATCGTCCGATTTCCGGTAAGAAGAAAACTCTCTCTTCCGAAAACCGCCGTTTCCCTTTGAAAATCCACCCTTGAAGCCGCCTTTGGAGCCACTTTTCCCCGCCTGTCCTTCTTCCGGCTTTTTAGCGGGAGCAGATTTGTCCTCTTTCTTCCCTTCAGAGGCTGTGCCCTCTTTCTCCTCCTCCGCGGCTTTTTCCCGCAGAAGCCTTTCCTTGCGCAGAACCTGGTTTTTCTCTACAATGGCGTCTACTTCCTGCTGCAGCTTCAGGTCATTGTACTTCAGGCTGCTCTCCTTGGGCTTCTCATAGACCACACGCACTTCCAAAGGCACATGGAATCGGTCGTTGAACACAGAAGTAAGAAGCTGCACCACGGAGTCCTTCTTTCCCTGGGCGATCACCGTATCCTGAAGGGTCAGGCACATGATATTGCCGTCCTCAAAAGAATAACTGGAAGTCTGGAGCATATTCCGCTCAACCACACTTTTCTGTTCTGCTTCCAGGAGAATACTGTCGTAGTACTCCCGCATCAGATTTTCCGGCGTATACTGGGCAGACAGCTGATAGTCCTCCCTGACCTCGATGCGGATGGGAGCCCTGCCGAAAAGCTGCTCCTTGATCATCTTCTCCAGCTCATAGATCCGCCGTTTCTTGATCAGATGCCGGCTGAAAATATGCACACGTATAAAATCTCTTGCGGAGTTGGAGGCCACTTTTGTGACCTCCACCTCCGCAAGGAGCATCTTCATCTCTTCACTTACCTTTAAAGTTGGAAACACTTCAAAAAACAATTTACTCATTCCAGTGTTCAAGCTCCCATCTCAGTGTGTCCAGAAGTTCCTCTTCCTTTACTTTCTTGACGATCTCTCCCTTTTTGATAAGCAGGCCCTCGCCGATGCCGCCGGCAATTCCGATGTCAGCCTCCTTCGCCTCCCCGGGACCGTTAACCACGCAGCCCATGACGGCCACCTTGATGTCAAGGGGAATGTCCGCCACCATCTGCTCCACCTTATTTGCCAGGCCAATGAGATCGATCTTGGTCCGCCCGCAGGTGGGACAGGAGACTACCTCGATACCGCCTTTTCGCAGCCCCAGCGTCCGCAGGATCAGCTTGGCACTCTTGATCTCCTCCACCGGATCTCCCGTCAGAGATACGCGGATGGTATCTCCTATCCCCTGGTTCAGAATAAGGGCAAGGCCAATGGATGATTTGATATTTCCGGACATGAGCGTGCCCGACTCAGTGATTCCCACATGGAGAGGGTAAGGGCACTCTCTGGCGATCAGTTCATGGGCCTTCACGCACATCAATACATCAGACGATTTGATGCTGACCACCAGATTGTCATACCCCATCTCCTCAATCATATGTACCTTGTCCAGTGCGCTCTCCACGATCCCTTCTGCCGTGACACCTCCGTATTTTTCCACCAGATCTTTTTCCAGAGACCCGCTGTTGACACCTACACGGATAGGGATATTCTTCTCTTTCGCCTTCTCCACCACCATGCGGACCCGATCCTTAGAGCCGATATTCCCCGGATTGATGCGTATCTTGTCCGCCCCGTTCTCAATGGCCGCAATAGCCAGCCGGTAATCAAAATGGATATCCGCTACAAGTGGAATGTGAATCCTCTTCTTAATCTCTCTCAGCGCCAGAGCCGCTTCTTCCGTAGGCACTGCGCAGCGAATGATCTCACACCCTGCCTTCTCCAGACGAAGGATCTGCGCTACGGTAGCTTCCACATCCTCGGTCTTTGTGTTGGTCATAGACTGGATGGCAATGGGATGTCCACCGCCGATCCACACATCGCCTATTCTGATCTGTTTTGTCTCATTTCTGGTCATATCCCTTCTCCTTCTGTATACATATAACTTTCCTATAAGGTCCAATGGAACAAAAAGAGTCCCTCTCCCTGGTCTTCGTCTCAGCTTTGGACCTTTAAAGAGGAACCCTGTTTTGTCTGTATCCTCAGCACCTACTGCCTGTCAAATATCATCTGCTCCCCGTACTCTCTCTCTGTGAGGGTCAGCTGTCCCTGGTCCACACTGTAGGAGAAAGTTGTGGTGAGGTTCGTCAGAGCACTGCGCAGGTTCTCTTCCGTGTACTGGCCTCCGGATTTATCCGCCTGATCAGCCAGCGCGCCTGGGATTTCCTTGAAAGTAACAATCTTTCCATCCCTGTCCAGGCTGTACTGCAGCTCCACTTCAACGGCCTGCTGTTCCACCACATCCGGCAGCGTGACTGTCACTCTTTCATTGTCTTTTATATCCAGTGTAAGCTCACTGCCCTCACTCATCCAGGCACCTTCCAGCGGATTGGAAGTGAACATGCGGACAAGGAAAAATACGGCAATGGCCACGATCACAACGGAGCTGACCGTGATCACGATCCTCCAAAGTTTACTTCTTTCAGCTTCATTATTTTTTGCAATCAGCATAAATATCGTCCTCTCATATGTCTCCTCCCCGGAGACTTTTTCCTTTTTTAAATTATAGGTGGTTTTAGCGGCAGTGTCAACGACATATCCTCCCGCGTCATTTTGCGCCGCTTCGCATCATTTACCGCAACATTTTGTTGAGTATCGACACTATTTCCCCGTCCGCGGCTTTAAGCTGGTAAAATATGGTATCAATACAAAGGAGGAAGAGGCATGTCATTTCCACAGAGACTGAAAACACTTCGCGCGGAACACAATATGACGCAGCTCCAACTTGGCCAGCGCATGAACCTTTCCCGCAGTACGATCACAGGCTATGAAACGAAGCACCGTCAGCCTTCTCACGAGAAGCTGGCAGACATGGCCGAGATCTTCGGCGTCTCTGTAGACTATCTCATCGACGGGGACGAAACACTGACTCCGCTTTCTCGGACACAGCATGAGCGCATCATAGACGAGAAATTTTTCCGTCTCTACTCTCAGCTCTCCGTCACCTCAAAAGAACATGCCCTCGACTATCTTGAACTTCTAAAGCTCAGAGATGAAAAACAGGCGCAGGAACGGCCCTAGAGGAAAGTTCCTGACGCCTGTATTTATTTCACAAAACGCTCGTAAATATACCTGTTGGCCTCCAGCTCCTGGCTGTCATCCAGCTCCTCCAGCTCACCAGAGCCGTATTTCCGCTCCAGAGCCCTGGCAATGAGCCAGTCGCAGACCTGAGGATTTTTCGGAAGCAGCGGACCGTGGAGGTACGTGCCGATGACATTTTTGTACACCACTCCCTCGCAGCCGCTGTTCTCTTCATTTCCGTATCCGTGGAGCACTTTCCCAAAAGGCCTGTTCTGCCCTATAAAAGTCCTGCCGCCGTGATTTTCAAATCCCACTACCGGTGTCTCAAAAAGCTCGCTCTGAAGGACGATATTTCCGATGAGGCGTCCCTCTCCCTGTTCTGTGTACAGATCCACCAGATCCAGGCCTTCAATCAGGCCCTCCTCTGTCCGGTAATATTTTCCGAGAAGCTGGTAACCGCCGCACACGGCAATGACCACTCCGTTGTCCTCTACATAGTTCTTAAAATCCTCCTGGATGTCTTTCAGCTTCTGGCAGACGATCATCTGCTCCCTGTCAGAGCCGCCGCCCAAAAGCACAATGTCCAGTTTTGAGAAATCAATCTGGTCGTTCAGCTCAAACTCAACCGTCTCGGCCTCGATCCCCCTCCAGATGCAGCGTTGCATCAGGCAGGCAATATTTCCCCGGTCTCCATACAAATTGAGAAGATCCGGATAGAGGTGGCCGATGGTGATCTTTCTTGTCTCTTTTCTCTCACTGCTCTCCATACTCCGCATCCCTCCTTATTTCTGTTCCTCAAGTTTTTTCAGCACATTCCTTGTGCCAAAAAGAGCGGTATAGTTCACCAGGACATACAGATTGCCGCAACCGTTCTCCACCCGCTCGCAGATCGCTTTCTCCACATCCGCCTCCAGCTGGGAGGGAATGTCCACATACTTGAGCCGGAGCCGCATATCCTGGCAACGGATGCCGCTGACTGTAATAGAGTTTACATTGGCCTCTTTAAATCTGTCAAAATCCACATCCCACAGCCAGGACACATCAATACCGTCCTGGGCGTTATCATTGATGACAATAATGATATCTTTCAGTGTATCGTCCTGCATGACTGCCGAGATATTTTGATTAAATCCTGCCGGGTTCTTTGCCAGGTTCAGAGTGATCTCAGTCTCCTTAACCCGGAACCGCTCCATCCGTCCGTTCTCCGGGTTAAATGCTGCCAGCATGTCATTAAAGTGGGGCAGTTCCACCCCTGCCGCACGGGCTGCCGTGTAAGCCGCCAGAATATTGTACACATTGTAAAAGCCCCGGTAGTTGGCCGTGATCCTGCGTCCCTCCACAGTGAAGGCGAGGCGGTCTCCCACCTCAATATCTGAGGCATTGTACTGGATGTCCGGCCGCCTGAAATCACAGCTTGTACACTGGTAGACTCCCAACTGGCTGTAATGGTAAAAATCATAGTGGAGGGGCGCGCCGCATTTCTTACAGAAACGGCCCTCCCGGATCTCGTGGGCACTGCTGTCATCCGTCACTTTCTCATTTATCCCGTACGTAATGTATGGATTCCCCGCATCCATGGCCAGGAAAGCGCTGAGGGCGTCATCCCCGTTTACCACCACTTTCATATCCGGGGCACTCTGCATCACTTCTTTTAGAATATTCATCGTGATATCGATCTCACCATACCGGTCCAGCTGATCCCGGAACAGGTTGGTCAGGACCATGTAGTCTGGCTTGAAATAAGGAAAAACTCTTCTTGTGGACGCCTCATCGATCTCAATACAGGCACAGTCCGCATCCAGCCTGCCGGACCATCCGGCCGCCAGCACAAAAGCCGCCGCCACACCATTCAGCATGTTGGAGCCTGTATGGTTGCAGACTACCTTCTTTCCCTCTGCCTCCAGAGCAGCACAAAGCATATTGTTGGTCGTTGTCTTCCCGTTGGTCCCGCAGACGATAAAAATGTCTCCCCGCACCTGGGAAGCCAGCTCTCTCAGTATATCCGGGCAGATGCGAAGGGCAATCTTGCCGGCCCAGGTAACGCCCTGCCTGTGGAAAATGTGTACGCTTGCCGCCTGAGCTGCTTTTGCCGCCCAGACTGCTGCCATTCTTCGTAACTTCATTGCTTTTTTCCTTTAAAAAAATATATTATATATGTACTTATACAAACAGACACAGTCCTGTGCCCGCCTTCATATACTGTATTATTTTACCTTCTGGCCTGTCACAAGTCAACCGCCATTCCCTGACTGCTTCTTTCCATCTTTCCCCTCTTTTCTCCTTTTCTGTTTTGTTATAATTTTCACAATTTTCCCTCTTTTTTTCTTAAATCTTTGTATCTTATTTATATTTACTATTGTATCCCCCCGTGTTATGATACAGACATAAACAGATAGATATTTTTTTAACGATCAGGCGTCCCAGGTACGCACGCTTTCCGGCTGAACTGCCAGGAACATTCGGAAAGCAAATAAACCTTTTTTTCATACAATAGAATCCTTTAAAACGGAAAAACAGCTCCGGGCTTTCAGGCGCCAGGGGCTGTTTTTCTGTTCTCTGTTATCCTTCTATAAGACGCTAGGCCTTCTTTTCCATCATTCCCATAAGGATCTTCTCCGGCGTGATGGGAAGCTCCCTGTGCCATACGCCGGTGGCGTTGAAGATGGCGTGGGCAATAGCCGGAGAGGGGGTGTTGATGACCACCTCTCCAATGGACTTAGCTCCAAAGGGGCCGGTTTCTTCATAGCTGCTCTCAAATTCCACCCGCAGTTTTCCCACGTCCAGACGGCTGGGGATCTTGTACTGCATGAAGGAATTTTCCAGTATTCTTCCTTTTTTACTGTAAGTGATATCCTCATAGAGAGCCATGCCAATGCCCTGGGCCAGGCCGCCCTCTGTCTGGATCCTTGTAAGATTCGGATTCATGGGCGTACCGCAGTCCACCACGGCCACATAGTCCAAAAGCTCCACAGCTCCTGTCTCTTTGTCCACTTCCAGCTCTGCCATGCCCACCATAAGGGGCGGAGGCGATGTAGGAGAAGAGTGGGTCACTGTCACCTGTACCGGCTCCCGGTTTCCGCACATGGATTTTGTGGCAATATCCTTAAGAAACACTTCCTTCGTCCCGTCAGCCCGGCGCACCCGGTCAGCGGCAAACTCTACTTCTGCTTCCTCGCACTCCATCATGCCGGCTGCAATGGCACAGATGTGGCCTTTCAGTTCTACAGCCGCCTTCTCCACAGCTTTTCCCGTCACGTACATGGTACTGGAGGCGTAAGACCCGGAGTCATAGGGAGAGGAATCTGTGTCCGCGCCGTAGACAATAATATTGTCCAGGTCACACTCCAGGCACTCTGCCGCCACCTGAGCCAGCGTGGTATCACATCCGGTTCCCATGTCCGCCGCTCCGATAGACAGGATATAAAATCCTTCGTCATTTAACTTCAGTGTGGCTGATCCTACATCCACACCGGAAATGCCGGAGCCCTGCATGGCCATAGCCACTCCCTTGGCACGGATCTTTCCATTTCCCATATCTCTGGCCAGCGGCTTCTCATCCCAGTGGAACATCTCTTTGGCCCTTGCCATACAGCGGTCCAGTGCGCAGGCTGTCATCTTTTCATTGTAATAAGCCATGGCTGTCTGGCCCTGGCGGACCATATTTTTCTCCCGGATCTCCACCGGATCCATATGCAGCTTGTCTGCCAGCTCGCTGACAATACTCTCCACTGCAAAGATACCCTGTGTGGCGCCGTAGCCCCTGTAGGCTCCGGCTGCCTGCACATTAGTATACACTACGTCATAATTGAAACGGTAGGCCTCCATATTTCCATTGTAGAGAGGAATGGACTTGTGCCCGCTCAGACCCACGGTTGTGGGGCCGTGTTCTCCGTAAGCCCCGGTGTTGGATAAGGTGTACACGTCCAGCGCACGGATGGTTCCATCGTTCATGGCTCCCACCTTCACCCGGACCTCCATCTCATGACGGGGTGATCCTGCGATCTGGCTCTCCTGCCTTGTGTAGATCAGCTTGGCAGCCTTCCCCGTCTTCCATGTGACAAAGGCCGGGAAAACTTCTGTCACGCAGGACTGCTTTGCCCCAAATCCGCCGCCGATGCGGGGCTTGGTCACCCGCACTTTTGACTTGGGGATATCCAGCGCATTGGCCACGATCCTGCGGACGTGGAAGACGATCTGGGTGGAACTGATAATGTGCAGACGCCCGTAGAGATCCATGCAGGTGTAAGTCCGGAAAGTCTCCATCATGGCCTGGCTGTCCGGCTTTGTATGGTAGGTGTGCTCCAGCACAATGTCGCAGTCCTCCATGACAGCATCCACATCTCCCTTGCTGTCCTTTGCTGAGGCGCAAAGATTCCGCTGATTGTCAGCCCCCACCGGGCAGAGTGCCTGCCAGTTCTCCTCCGGATGCACAAGGATCTTATTATCTTTTGCCGTATGCATATCCAGTACCGGTTCCAGCACTTCGTATTTCACTTTGATAAGCTTTAAAGCCTTGTCCACAGCCTTTTCATTTTCTCCCGCCACAATGGCCACGGCATCTCCCACAAACCGCAGTCTCTGGTCCAGGATCAGCCTGTCGTACGGGCTGGCCTCAGGATACGTCTGTCCAGCCATCGTAAAACGCCTGTCCGGCACATCTTTGTAGGTATAGATGGCCTCAATACCGGGCACCTTCATGGCAATGTCCGTATTGATCTCCTGCACGAGCGCATGGGCGTGAGGGCTGTGGAGCACCTTCACCACCAGACAGTCAGAAGGCGTGATATCATCCATGTACACCGGCTTTCCGGTGACAAGGGCCATGGCATCTTTCTTCCTCACAGATCGGTTCACATATCGATAATTACTTCCTGGTATCTGGTCCGGCATCAGATCTTCCCTCCTTCCGCCTGGCTTTTCTTATAGTTAATGTAGGCCCGGATCCCCCGCAGCTGCCCTTCATATCCGGAACAGCGGCACAGGTTTCCTGCCAGGTATTCTTTGATCTCCTCGTCAGTGGGATCTGGATTTTCCCGGAACATGGCAATTCCGTTCATCATCAGTCCCGGATTACAGAATCCGCACTGCTCTGCTCCCTCATCCGCAATAAAGGCGCCAAAACCTTCCGCCTCCTCCTGGAGTCCTTCCAGTGTGGTCACTCTGTGTCCGTCCGCCCTGGCTGCCAGAAGGCTGCAGGACAGGACCGGCTTATCGTCTACAAACACCGTACACAGGCCGCAGTTGGACGTATCACAGCCCCGCTTTACACTGTAACATCCCTGCTCCCGCAAAAAGTCAATGAGAAGCATGTCCGGGGCAATCTGGGCGGTTACTTTCTTTTCATTTAAAAGGATCTGTATCTGCATCAGTTTCTCCCCTCCTGCTCTTTTTCTTTTTTCTCTTCTTCTCCTGCGATCTGCAGAAGGGCTCTCTTCGCCAGCACACCCGCAATGATCTTCCGGTACTGAGCGCTTCCTCTCAGGTTGCTGCTTGTCTCCACAGTCTCTGACACGTACGCGCCGAATTTCTCCGCGCTCTCCTCTGTGATCCCCTCTGCCAGCAGCCCCTTCTCATCTCTGAGACAGACTGCCTTCATGGGCCTGGCCCCGACAACGCAGCGGATCTCCCCTTCAATCTCAGTCACACAGCAGGCCAGAACCGGGAAGTCCGTCTTTGTATTTCTCTGGGAGAGATAGGCTGCCCGCACAGGTCTCTTGGGCACGATCACGTAGGTCAGGATATCATTGTCATAGGGAAGATATGCAAACTCTTCCACAGACAGTCTTCCTCTCTTGTAGAGTTCCACTTCCGCTCCTGCTGCCATCAGAAAGGTCAGCACATCGGAAAATCCATACCTGCCGAACACACTGCCTCCCACAGTAGCCATGTTCCGGAACTGAACACCTACAATGTGGCGCACGCTCTCCCTGGCCGCCCCCTGTGTCAGGTCGTTCAGCCCCTTATGGATCTCCATCTGGCGAAGCGTCACCATAGCGCCGATGCGGAACTCGCTCTCCGTCTCCTCAATAGTGTCCAGCCCCAGGCCGGACAGATCAATGGCTGTCCCTACGTTTCTCTTCTGCATCTTCAGCCAGAGCATGCCTCCCAGAACCACATTGCTCCTCTTCTGGTTCAGTTCGTATGCCTCCTCCAGGCTGGATGCCTTCACATACTGATTAATCGTAAGCACGTCTTCTCTCCTTTTCTCTTTGTTAAAATCTTTTGGATCATTTTCCCGATAAATCCCGTCACATATCTATAAAGCCGATATATTATAGCATATTTCTCCTCTGTTCGGAAGAGAAAAGCGCTCTTTTCCGGATTTTCCCGCTTTTTGATTTACAGATCTTCCGAAGAAGAAGGACGGAAAGAGATCTCCGTCAGAATCTCTCCCCGTCCTTCTCCAGGATATGCCACAGGAGCGCCTCGCAGCCCTCCTTTATATCATTGTAAGTCAAATCAAAATTTCCGGTATACCAGGGATCCGCGATATCTCTTGGCCGGTCCGAGAAATCCAGAAGCCGGTGCACCTTGTGATCCAGGTCCGAACCGATGATCCTATTCATATTCCGGATATTCCAGCTCTCCATACCGATCAGATAATCGTAGTTCTCATAGTCTTTCTTTGTCATCTGCACAGCATACTTTCCTTTGGTGCTGATGCCAAACTCCCGCAGCTTCCGGGTCGTCCCCGGATGGACCGGGTTGCCGATCTCCTCCCGGCTGGTGGCCGCCGAAGCGACGTGGAACCGGTCGCCCAGCCCCTGCTTTTGTACCATATCGCGGAAAACGAACTCCGCCATGGGGGAACGGCAGATGTTGCCGTGGCAGATGAATAATATTTTTATCATGTTTGCATTTCTCCTTATATGTTGGTTTTCCTTGATTTTACGAGATTTCCCGCATTTTCCCATTCGAGGGAAACTTGCGTATTTTGGTATATGTCAGCAGGTTTTTCCTCTGAAAAGTTGTAAAATAGGTTATAGAACTCCCCCTATTTTACAACTCACCTAACTACATATCTTTTTCATCTCTTTTTGAATGTCTTCAAAGCCTACATGCGTATAAGTATTCAATATCACGCCGATATCCAAATACCCCATTATTTTTTGCAACGTCTTAGGGTTCATACCCGACTTTGCCATATTGGGGCAAAATGTA
The DNA here is from genome assembly GCF_959599685.1 of Lachnoclostridium phocaeense. Taxonomy (NCBI): domain Bacteria; kingdom Bacillati; phylum Bacillota; class Clostridia; order Lachnospirales; family Lachnospiraceae; genus Lachnoclostridium; species Lachnoclostridium phocaeense. Next base: position 8,507 of record NZ_CAUGIN010000033.1, on the reverse strand, counting down.
TGACGGCAGACATGAGGTGTCACCTTTGGCATTTCGGTTTTGTATATTTTATTATATTTCTCACAGATATGCTAGTAATATTTTTCCCAGTGCAAGGAACCATTGGCATATCATTTTTGTCCAGATACAAAAAGCCCACTTTCCCGTCTATCATGGGTTCTGTCTTTGGCTTTTTGCGGTTCTCAATGATTTTGCGGAAACACTTTTTCACCTGTCTGTCATGGGTACAAGCCTTGTGCCGCACTCGGTTTTCGTCTCCTCTATGACATACTCCATATTCCGTTTTCTCTGTAACTGATGATTGACGTCGATAACGCCGTTTTTCAAGTCAATATCCGCAATCGTCAGCCCTACAAATTCAGAAATCCGAAGTCCTGTCTTAAAAAGGATATAGATACCTTCATAGTATCTGGAAAAGTGTTTATCATCTTTTACGAATTTCAGAAATGCCCGTTCCTGCTTTCTGGTAAGGGCTTCTCTTGTCACACTGTCATTGGCAACTACCATGGCAAGCTGGAGCTCAAAGGTATTTTTCCTTATCAAATCATCATCAACCGCCATCTGGAACGCTGGTCTTACAACGCCACGCACAGAATGTATGATGCTGTACCCTCTGCCGTCACTCTGTAATTTAATCAGCCAGCCTTTTGCGTCAGATAATTTCACCTTATCAATCCGCTTTTTTCCAAAGTCCTCTTTCTTGATAATGTTAATGACAAAGTTATAATTGGCTTCTGTATTATGCTTCACTCCTGTTTTCTGCGACACATATTTCTTCACCAAATCCAGCACTGTCATTTCACCACCACAAGGAATGATATCATCTTCCAAATCTCTATGCATCAGCTTTTCCTTTTCTCTCAGCGACAAATCATCTTTCGCCCCTTTGGGAACGGTATCTGTCTTGACCCGTTTCCAACTGTACACATATTTTGCATTATGAGAAGTTTGCTAATGGAACAGTGAAATGTATTGAAGATGAGATACCTTTTGAAGTGCCAGAGGGGTGGGCATGGGCACGATTGGCGTCGATTTGTGAAATAATTACTAAAGGCGCATCTCCTAAATGGCAAGGTGTAGATTATACTACCACTGGCACCCTATTTGTGACCAGTGAAAACATAGGTATTGAAACTCTGTTATTAGAGTCCCCAAAGTATCTCAGCAATCGAATAAATGAAATTCAGCCCCGATCAGTATTGAAAAAACATGACGTACTTACAAATATCGTGGGTGCATCCATAGGTAGAACATGCGAATACTCTTTAGACAAATTAGCAAATACTAACCAAGCGGTTGCCATCATCCGATTAGTTGATCTAAACTTAGTAGATTTCATCGTAAAGTGTCTTAATAGTGCATATTGTATTGATTTAATGTTAAAAAATCAGGTGAATGTTGCACGGGCTAATTTGAGCCTGTCGAGTTTGGCTAATTTTCTTATTCCAATTCCTCCGATTAGTGAAAAACATCGGATTATTGAAAAGGTTACTTTATTATTTAGTCAGGTGGCTATAATTTCCGAAGATCAATTGGCTCTTAAAACTATTGTTTCCAAGACAAAAGCCAAAATACTTGATCTTGCAATTCGTGGTCAACTTGTGGAACAGAATCCAAATGATGAGCCTGCTTCTGCTCTTCTGGAGCGTATCAGAACCGAGAAAGAAGAACTCATTAAACAAGGCAAAATCAAGCGAGACAAGAAAGAGTCCTTTATCTTCAAAGGTGCGGATAACTCTTATTATCTAAAAACCGGAGATTTGGTTGAATCTTTGGAAGGCTGGGATTTTGAGGAAATTCCTGACAATTGGACTATATGTTGTTTAGGAGAAATGTGTAATTATGGTAACTGTACTAATGTCAATACTGTAGATGTCGATGAGTTTGCATGGATATTGGATCTTGAAGATATCGAAAAAGATACTGGCGTTGTTAAAAAAAAAGTGCGTAAAGCTGAACGCAATACATCAAGTACAAAACATCTTTTCTATAAAGGACAGGTTTTATATAGCAAGCTGCGTCCCTATCTGAACAAAGTAGTCTTGGCAGACGAAGATGGATTTTGCACTTCCGAAATTCTACCATTGAAATTTGAACGAAATGTGCTGCCACAATATGCACGATATTATTTGATGTCTCCGACATTCTTGAGATATGCAAATAAGTGTTCGTATGGTGTAAAGATGCCTCGTTTAGGAACCGCAGATGGGAAAAAAGCATTAATCCCTATTCCTCCAATCGAAGAGCAGAAACGAATTGTTGTTGCTATAGAACAAACATTTATACAACTTAATTCAATTGCCGAAAATTTATCATAACAATCAACAGCCGCCCTTGAATAAGCGGGGCGGCCGTATACTTAGTGTACTTACCATGTAACGATTTTATCGACAAGAGCTTGCTGTTCACTGGCTGTACGGCGCAGATATATGCGAGTTGTTTCGATGCTTTCATGTCCCATTAGGTCAGCGAGCAAGGCGATATCGTTATATTTTTCAAGAAAATTCTTTGCATAGCGGTGGCGGAAAGAATGTGGATAAACTACCTTTTTATCCAGACCGTATTTGTCTGCATAATTCTTCAGCTGCTGTGAAATACCACGAGTGGTAATACGCTCACCGTAGCGATTCAAAAATAAATAACCAGAAGAACGTCTTGTCTCTTCCAACCATGCCATAGTTTCTTCTCTTAATTTCTTAGGAATAAACAATCGGCGCAACTTACCACCTTTGGTATACAAATCAAAATAGCCAAGTTCAACATGTTCAATTTTGATGCGAATTAGTTCACTTACACGGGCACCGGTTGCCGCAAGATACCACACAACAAAATACCATTCCATGTTTCCGTCTTTTTTCAGTTGACGCTTTAAAAATTTGTAGTCAGCATTACTGATTACATTTTCCAAAAAGCTTTTCTGCTGTATTTTCACGGCTTTGAGCCTGAGTTTGGGCTTTCCCAGATAATCAAGATATTTATTCATAGCTTGTATTCTTAAATTAACTGTTTTAGGTTTGAAATGCTCCATTAGAAAGCCTTTGTACGCAAGTAAATTTTCTGACGATACCTGTTCATAGTTTGCAGTAAAATAATTAACTGTCCACAGGTAAGATTCGATACTGTTTTCAGCGAGGTTATCCTTTTTTAGATATTCCTCAAACGTAATTCTTGTCTTCATAAAAAGACACCTCCATAATTTTATTTGCGATAATTCGCCGAATAAATTATAGAGGTTTGATGTTCTATCTCCTTTTATTATGAGAAGATTGGCGATAAGATAGAAAATGTTAATACCGAAATTCCTTTTGATTTATCAGAAGATTGGGAATTTGTTAGATTAAAAGAGATATGTGAACTTATTTCCGGACGAGATCTGTCTCCATCTGAGTATAATACTGATGGCTTAGGTATTCCTTATATCACTGGAGCAAGTAATTTTTTAGAGGGGAAAGTTGAATTAGTAAGGTGGACAAAGTCTCCACAAGTATTAACAGAAATTGGTGATTTGTTACTTACATGTAAAGGTACTATAGGCGAAATGGCTTTTAATGATTTTGGAGCAGCACATATTGCTCGACAGATTATGGCAATTAGAAATATATATGATTTGAACACTAAGTATTTGTTGTTTTGCATGGAGTTTTATATACACAAAATAAAAGATGCTGCTAAAGGTCTTATTCCTGGAATATCTAGAGAAGACATTCTCAATCTCATTCTACCTATTCCACCAGAACAATATCAAAGACAGGTAGTTCTCAGCGTTGAAAAAATCAATGGAATATTATCTTCAATAGAAAAAAGCCTCAGTTGAGGCTTTTTTCTATATTTTGAATGTTTGATAAAATTTGCTGTATCTTTGTAGACAACCTCTTTTGTTCCTTTGCAGGAGGCACACAAACTAATGCGCCTTCTAATTGATTTAAATAAAATCCTTTTTGAGCAGTTCCTGTTGCATTGCTTACTATAAAATCCTGAAAATATGGAGCATCAAAAAATAGTTTCAAATATTGTGGCAAAATATCCGTGGTTATGACAGTCACACTACGTTGGAAACATAAATTTTCAGGGAAACCATCATAAATGCAGCTTCTACCCAATGTAGCTACGGTAGTCAATAAAATATCATTGATTGCCAATTGAGATCGGGCGTTTTCTTTCTCGAAATCTTTATCATTCAAATACCTAACATTCTCCAGATCAGTTACAGTGTCAAAACTTATATTTCTTGAGGAAGCCATAATGTATGTTGTTTTCTCGCCCGCCCCTTTCGGAGGATTGTGAGATCCATCAATTATTTTACTACAAATTGTTTTTAGTCTTGCCCAACGCCATCCGTCCGGCAGCTCGAATGGGATTTCTTCGTCAATACAACGTACTTCACTACCAATCTTCTCATAATAAAAGTTATCCTCACCTTTGAAGATAAAGGATTCTTTCTTGTCTCGCTTGATTTTGCCCTGTTTGATGAGTTCTTCTTTCTCTGCACGGATACGCTCCAATAGAACAGAAGCAGGCTCATCATTCGGATCTTGCGGTACAAGCTTGCCACGAATAGCAAGATCGAGAATTTTTGATTTTGTAGTGGAAATTAATCTTTGCAGTTCCTCCTTTTCAGCTGCGATTGTCTCTATAAATTTAATAGATTCAACAATTTTAATTCCAATACCTTCTTGTTCTCGTGTTGGCGGAACTGGAACAAATACATTAAGTACATTTGCAACAGATAGTCCTGGTTGAGCTGCTCCAGTTGCATATTCATTAAGTTTCAATGCTTCTAAGACATAATTGCTCCAATTAAAATCAATTCCAGAAAATAAAGTTGTAACTACAGCATGTTCTGTAGCATAAAACTTTCCAGAGGCAATGTTAATATTTCCACATAAAGCTCCTTGACGACCAATAATACTAAATGTACCATCTTGATTATATTCATCTACATAACCTCTGATACCATTTCCACCAAAACAAGGATAACAATCTTCAAATGGTTCTGATTTTATTTGTTCCGTCGGTTTTGACTTTCCAGCAGCCATCATACAAATATGTTTTAATCTTGCCCATGCCCACCCCTCTGGCACTTCAAAAGGTATCTCATCTTCAATACATTTCACTGTTCCATTAGCAAACTTCTCATAATGCAAATTGTCCTCACCAACGAAGATAACTGAATCATTCTTAAGATCTTTCTTTTTTAGTTTTCCTTCCTTAACCATCTGCTGCTTCTGCTCACGGATTCTCTCCAGAAGAACCGATGCCGGTTCATCGTTGGGATCCTGTCGCACAAGCTTGCCACGGATAGCAAGGTCAAGAATCTTTTGTCTCAATGCCTTGGTATCCATTATTCTTCCACCTCTCCTATTAACTGCTCCAGTTCTGCGACTGCTTTTGCAATATTACTGGATTTTTCTTTTATCATATCAAGCAATTCAGCAAGAGTATAATCGTCGGTTCCAGCATCTGTCTTCATCCATGTAATATCTAAACTTGTCTTGTCACGAGCCAAAATATCTTCGATAGTAAATTTACGCCATCTGCCATTAGGGTTTTCTTCGCTATATGTTTCCTTACGTTTGCTTAAATCACCATCCGCATAGCATTTCACAAAATCATCAAAATGTTCTGTTTTCAACGGATTTGTCTTGCCAAGGGATGGCATATCGTTTCTCAGGTCATAAATCCAGACTTCTTTTGTATTGTGCTTATCTGTTTTCCCTCGTGTAAAGAATAATACATTAGTTTTTACACCCTGAGCATAGAAAATGCCGGTAGGAAGGCGCAGGATTGTATGCAGATTACATTTATCCATCAAGTCAAGACGGATACGTTCTCCATCGCCATCCGCAAAGAGGACATTATCTGGCAAAACAACCGCCGCACGAGCTTTACCGTTCGGTTTCAAACTGCGATAAATATGCTGGAGAAAATTCAACTGCTTATTGCTGGTAGGGAATGTAAAGTCATCACGTGTTGCACGCTCACCGCCTTTTTTTGTACCAAATGGCGGATTCGTCAATACAACATCATAACCTTTCATGTTCATTCCTATGCTGGATAGAGTATCGCCTAAAGTAATTTTGCCATCAATATCATGAAGCATAGCATTCATCAACGCAAGACGGTGTGTATCATGTACCAATTCACAACCTGTAAAAGCTTCTTCTCTTTCAAATTTTGCAGTATCAGCGTCCAGATCAAAGAAATCATCGGTCTGCGAACGTACATACTGACTGGCAGAAATCATAAAACCAAATGTACCGCAGGCAGGGTCATTACAGCGTTCCCCTGGCTGAGGCTTTACCAGTTTAGTCATTACATCAATCAGTACACGAGGAGTGAAATACTGACCAGCTCCGGATCTCTTCTCGTTAGCGTTCTTTTCCAGAAGACCTTCGTAAAGATTTCCCAGACCTTCTTCTCTTGCTGAAAACCAATCCAGACCATCAATGGTTGTAATGATTTTTTCAAGGTTTTTAGGTTCATCAATGTTAGTCGCTGCACCCTGATAGATTTCACGCACACGACCTGTACATTCTTCACCCAGATGGGTCAATAATTCTTTATAGAATTTTTTCAATTCAATACCGCTTTTCGATGTAAGATTATCCCAACGGTACATTTCCGGAATCTGCGATTCCGCACCGGTTTCCTTCGCCATTTTCAGAAATAAAATATAAGTTAATTCGGTTACATACTGATGATATGTAATCCCATCATCTCTGAGCACATTGCAGAGATTCCAAAGCTTTGAAACAATTTCTTGTGTTGTCATGCAACTCTACCTCCATCGTCATAAAGATACTCGTTTAATTCAATCACGATATTTTCCAGTTTATTCTGGAATACTTTGTTAATTTTCGCAAATCCACCGTAAGTCTTGAAACGACTATCCTCATCAAATACTTGGACATTCAATACGGATTCTTCCATCAAATATTTTTCCATACGTCCAATCCAGCTCATCTCCTGTTTTGAGAAATTATGAGCTTTTTTCAATTTATCTACCGCTCTGCGGATTCTTGCTTCATGGCTAATCAGTGAAGATCCAATAGCATATCTTCTAATAAGACTGATAATATCAGCAGCTATTTCTTCATTCGTAAGCTCTGATATTGCCGTATTCAACTGCTGTGTTGTAAAACCTTCTCTATCAAGCGTTAATCTCAATGCTTTTAGAGCATCTCTCGTCAGATCTTTCGGTCTGGTGCAAATGATACTCAACGCAGCAATCTCATTCATGTGTGTCTTTACATAGCCAGAGAAAGCATCCAGATAATCTTCTGGTTTTTCAGAATTCCCATATCCCCTTGTATGACTGGTCAATTCATCTTCTTCACTGGAGATTACAACAGTTCTATCGCCATTCGCTTTTGTTTCCTGAATATACTCAAACATATTTCTAAATGCAAGCAAACGTTTTTTGGCATCTTCTGGATTCCGTTTTTCAATATCAACAATAAACTGTGTTGGATCCATGCCATTGGTCATACTAATAAACTGCTCCATTGTTTTGCTATCCATACGACGCTTTTTACGCTGGAGTTTTGCAATAATCTGGTTAATTTGAGCCGATATTACTTCTTTATCTTCCACTTCTTCCAATCCATCTAAAAGCTGTGTAAATGTAGTTGTCGGATTGATCACAACAGGTTTCATAGTATTTACCGTTTCCAAAGAATCATAAACACCAACCGGATCATAAATCTCAAAATGCGTTTTATGGATCCTCGGACACAATCTGGTAGCTCGTCCCATCATCTGTTCAAAAAGGATACGAGATTTTACTCGGCGCATAAATACTAATGTTGTAATTTCCGGAACATCAATACCTGTTGTAAGCAAATCGACTGTAACAGCAATGCTCGGAAATCGCTCATTTTTAAAACGTTTGATTGCTTCTGCCACTTTCTTAGGATTACCACCGCCAACGCTACCAGTAATCTTCATAATAGCGTCATTGTCCACGCCCGTTTCTGAATAAATTTCTTTTAGAATAGAAACAATCATATCTGCGTGCTGATCATCAACCGCATAAATAAGAGTCTTGCCTTGTTCTTCCGGATTTTCCGGATCAATATCTCTTGCAATCTCTGCCAATACAGTCCTGTTAAAATTCTCAGTGATAACCTGTTTATTAAAATTTTCAACATCAAAGTCAAGTTCATCATCTAGTAGCTCACTGTTTGTCACTTCACCGGTAACGGGATCATAAATAGTCACAGTATCACCAGATTTATAATGAATACCACCTGTACTGAGTTTTGTTTCTAAATGATGCGGTGCATCATGATCTACAAGATACCCTTCTATAACAGCTTCCCGATAAGTGTATTTGAACACTGGTTGCCCAAAAATCTCTGTTGTCTGCAATGCAGGAGTTGCTGTCAAGGCAATTTTTATTGCATCAAAGTATTCTACGACACTGCGATATTTACTCTGATAATCACGCTGATCACGATACAGAACTTCTATATCGCCCATTTCTTTATCCAAAATATATCCACGAT
>NZ_CAUGIN010000032.1:0-34044 GCF_959599685.1 Lachnoclostridium phocaeense | reverse complement strand
TGGTAAGTCTATCTTACATCAGTTTGAAGGTTTACACAAACTTTGGGATACTCCCCATCGCTTATTTTTTGTGTTTCTGCTCGTTCTGTTTAACCAGCTTCAGCCCTGTTCCGGACAACAGGAACAGGGCGACTCCGATAATGCATACCATTGCGGGAACACCCCAGACAAAACTGTTCACCGCATCATTTACCTGTACAATAGCATCCATATTCCTTTTCCCCTGTTTTCTTTCTTTTTTGTGACTATAGTCACTTTTTTTCTTATCATATCCCAGTTTTTTGTGCATAACAAGCAAATATATTTCTTTGACAGCAAAGATATTTTTTTCACAGATATAGAATAAAAACAGTGGCTGACTATTTGAGGAGGATTTCCTGTTGCCTGCCATGGTACTGCATGATATAATTCTTAGACGGCGAAATGCCGTCAGCGTAACAATAGTTTTGACTTTGAGGTGATCAGATAAATGATAGAAAACGAAAAATGGAACAGAATATTTAGTGAACCCGTGGAGGAAGCACCTGCTGATGAACCTGAACGGCAGTATTATTTTGTCAAGAAATGTCGTCAGTATGTAGAGAGATTTAAAGAGGAACATGGACATGCGCCCCGCTATAAAATCGTTACCTTCGGCTGCCAGATGAATGCCAGGGACTCGGAGAAGCTGGAGGGTATCCTGCAGGAAGTGGGATATACAGAGGGGCCGGATGAGGAACAGGCAGATTTTGTCATCTACAATACATGTACCGTGCGGGAGAACGCCAACCAGAGAGTATACGGAAGGCTTGGTCAGCTGGGACACGCGAAAAAAGAGAATCCCCATATGATGATCGCTCTTTGCGGCTGTATGATGCAGGAGCCCCAGGTGGTGGAGAAGCTGAAGAAGAGTTACCGGTTCGTGGACATTATCTTCGGCACGCACAATATCTACAAATTTGCGGAGCTGATCGCTACCCGGATGGAGTCGGACCGGATGGTCATTGATATCTGGAAGGACACGGACAGGATCGTGGAGGATCTGCCTGTGGCGAGAAAATATCCGTTCAAGTCCGGTGTCAATATCATGTTCGGGTGCAACAATTTCTGCAGTTACTGCATTGTTCCCTATGTCCGCGGGCGGGAGAGGAGCCGGGATCCCAGAGCCATCATCCGGGAGGTGGAACGCCTGGCTGCCGACGGTGTGGTGGAGATCATGCTCCTTGGGCAGAACGTGAACTCCTACGGAAAGACGCTGGAGCATCCCATGACATTTGCACAGCTTCTTGAGGAGGTGGAGAAGGTGGAGGGGATCGAGCGGATCCGCTTTATGACTTCCCATCCGAAGGATCTGTCTGACGAGCTCATAGAAGTCATGGGAAGATCAAAGAAGATCTGCCGGCATCTCCATCTGCCAGTGCAGTCGGGAAGCAGCCGGATCCTGCAGAAGATGAACCGCCGGTATACAAAGGAGCAGTATCTGAACCTTGTGGACAAAATACGGGCTGCGGTGCCAGACATCTCTCTTACAACGGATATTATTGTGGGATTTCCGGGAGAGACGGAGGAAGACTTCCAGGAGACGCTGGATGTGGTGCGCAAAGTGAGGTATGACAGCGCCTTTACTTTTATCTACTCAAAGAGGACAGGGACGCCCGCAGCAGCCATGGAGGAGCAGGTTCCCCAGGATGTGGTGAAGGATCGTTTTGACAGGCTTCTCAAGGAAGTGCAGGAGATAGCCGGGGAGGTGTGCGGCGTTCACCAGGGAACCGTGCAGGAGGTGCTGGTGGAGTCGGTCAACGACCATGATCCATCCCTTATGACCGGGCGCATGAGCAACAATCTTCTGGTCCACTTCCCGGGAGATGAACAGCTGATCGGAAAGCTGGTGCAGGTCCGCCTGGAAGACTGCAGAGGATTTTACTATCTGGGACATATGGTGTAAAATGCCATTTATAATTTGGACAGGAAACGCTCACACTATATAGGAGACTATACAGTGAGGGCGTTTTTTAATGGAAAAATACAGGAAAAAAATTTGTGAATATCTGCTGATCTGGCTTGTGGGAGGGTGCCTTTACTACACCTTTGAGGTGGTCTTCCGGGGATTCTCCCACTGGAGCATGTTTGTTCTGGGAGGAATCTGCATGTGTTTTTGTGCCTGGCAGGGGAGCGTGCGGGAGTGGAGAGATCCCATGTGGATGCAGATGTTAAGATGCATGGTCTTTATCACATCCTGTGAATTTATCACAGGAATCATTGTCAATAAGTGGATGGGATGGCATGTATGGGATTACACCGGGATGCCCCTGCAGCTCTTTGGTCAGATCTGTGTGCCCTTTATGCTTCTCTTTTCTGCGCTGAGCGCAGTAGGTATTTACCTGGGAGGAATGATCCTGTGGAGGATATTTGGCGAGAAAAAACCGCATTTTTTCCTGATTTAATTTGTCGGGGAAATATGCTATACTAACTATGTATGCCTGCGGGCGTGCGCACCAAAGACAAGAACAGCAAAGGAGAACTTACATGGCTGAATTAACCCCCATGATGCAGCAGTACGTGGATACGAAGAAACAATATAAAGACTGCATCCTGTTTTATAGATTGGGAGATTTTTATGAGATGTTTTTTGAGGATGCCATCACAGCATCCCGGGAACTGGAGATCACGCTGACAGGAAAGAACTGCGGCCTGGAAGAGAGAGCGCCCATGTGCGGCGTGCCCTATCATGCAGTGGACAGTTACCTGAGCCGCCTGGTCAAGAAGGGATACAAAGTGGCTATCTGTGAGCAGATGGAGGATCCGGCCACAGCCAAGGGCCTGGTCAAAAGAGAAGTAGTGCGGATCGTCACGCCGGGGACCACAGTGGATCCCCAGGCCCTGGACGAGACGAAAAACAATTATATCATGTGTGTGGCCTACATTGGAGACACTTACGGCGTCTCTGTGGCTGATGTGACAACAGGAGAGTACTTTGTGACGGAGATCGGGGACAGCAGCATGCTCTTTGATGAGATCACCCATCTGATGCCCTCGGAGCTGATCTGCAATGAGGCATTTTACATGAGCGGCATGGACCTGGATGATCTGAAGGAACGGCTGGGGATCACGATCTATGCCCTGGATGCCTGGTACTTTGACGATGCTATCTGCCGCAGGACACTGGAGGAGCATTTTAAGGTGAGCTCTATGGAGAGCCTTGGAATCGGGGATTTTGACTGCGGAGTCATCGGCGCCGGCGCTCTCCTTGTCTATCTGAAGGAGACACAGAAAACGGACCTTGCCCAGCTCTCTCATCTGACCCGGTATGTGACGGGAAAATATATGGTCCTGGACAGTTCCACCAGGAGGAATCTTGAACTCAGTGAGACGCTGCGGGAAAAGCAGAAGAGAGGCTCTCTTCTGTGGGTGCTGGACAAGACCAAGACGGCCATGGGCGCCAGGATGCTGCGCAAGCAGCTGGAGCAGCCGCTCATAGACAAAAAGCAGATCGAGAAGCGGCTGGACGCGGTGGAGGAGCTGAAGGACAATGCCATCTGCAGGGAGGAGATCCGGGAGTATCTCACGCCGGTCTACGATCTGGAGAGACTTCTCAGCAAGATCACCTACAAGTCCGCTAACCCAAGAGACCTGACCGCCTTTTACAGTTCCCTCTCCATGCTGCCCCACATCCGGTGTATTCTGGAGGATCTTAAGGCGCCTCTGCTGCAGGAGATCCTGGAGGAGATGGATGCCCTGGAGGATATCTGTGACCTGATCGGAAGAGCCATCTGCGAGGAACCGCCTCTTGCCATGAAAGAGGGCGGCATCATCCGGGAAGGCTACAGCGAGGAAGTGGACAGACTGCGAAATGCAAAGACCGAGGGGAAGGACTGGCTGGCCAAGCTGGAGGAGGAAGAGCGGGAGAAGACAGGCATCAAAAACCTGCGGATCAAATTCAACAAAGTGTTCGGGTACTATCTGGAAGTGACCAACTCTTTTAAAAATCTGGTTCCCGACTACTACACGCGTAAGCAGACCCTGGCCAACGCAGAGCGCTATATCACACCCCGTCTCAAGGAGCTGGAGGATACGATCCTGGGGGCGGAAGACAAACTGTACGCCCTGGAGTATGAGCTATACTGTGAAGTCCGGGACACTGTGGGAAAAGAAGTGGTGCGCATCCAGAATACGGCAAAGGCGGTGGCCCAGCTTGACATGCTGGCTTCCCTGGCTGTGGTGGCAGAGAGAAACCGGTACGTGCGCCCCAAGATCAATGAGAAGGGTGTCATCAATATCAAAGACGGGCGGCATCCGGTGGTGGAAAAGATGATCCCGGGCGATATGTTCATTGCCAACGATACATATCTGGACGACAAAAAGGACAGGATCTCCATCATCACCGGGCCCAATATGGCCGGAAAATCCACCTACATGCGGCAGACAGCCCTCATTGTGCTGATGGCCCAGGTGGGCTCTTTTGTGCCGGCTGCCAGCGCGGATATCGGGATCGTGGACCGGATCTTTACCCGAGTGGGCGCTTCCGATGACCTGGCTTCCGGCCAGAGCACCTTCATGGTGGAGATGACGGAGGTGGCCAATATCCTCCGGAACGCGACGCGCCACAGCCTCCTCATCCTGGATGAGATCGGGAGAGGCACCAGCACCTTCGACGGACTGAGCATTGCCTGGGCGGTGGTGGAGCACATCAGCAACACCAAGCTGCTGGGAGCCAAGACGCTGTTCGCCACCCACTACCATGAGCTGACAGAGCTGGAGGGCAAGATCGACAATGTGCACAATTACTGCATCGCGGTGAAAGAGAAGGGGGACGACATTGTCTTCCTGCGAAAGATCGTGAAAGGCGGCGCGGACAGAAGCTACGGCATACAGGTAGCCAAGCTGGCCGGCGTGCCGGATCCAGTCATAGAGCGGGCTAAGGAGATCGCGGAGGAGCTGTCCTACGCGGATATCACGACAAGGGTGAAAGATATTGCGTCGGCGGGCAAGGAGACGAAGAAGAAGGCAAAGAAGTACGATGAGGTGGATCTGGCCCAAATGTCCCTCTTTGACACGGTCAGAGATGACGATGTACTGGAGGAGATCAAGAATCTGGATGTCAGCCATCTCACCCCTATCGACGCGTTGAATACGCTGTATCAGCTGCAGAATAAATTGAAGAACAGGTGGTAATATGAGCAGAATACAGGTTTTAGACCAGGTAACCATAGACAAGATAGCGGCCGGGGAAGTGATCGAACGGCCGGCTTCCATTGTAAAGGAACTCATGGAGAATGCCATAGACGCAGGAGCCACCTCCATCACAGTTGAGATCAAAGACGGAGGGATCTCTTTTATCCGGGTGACGGACAACGGCTGCGGCATTGAGCTGGAGGACATCCCGTCCGCCTTTCTCCGGCACTCTACCAGCAAGATCCGCTCTGCGGAAGATCTGTCCCACATCTCTTCCCTGGGATTCAGAGGGGAGGCTCTCTCCAGCATTGCAGCTGTGGCTCAGGTGGAACTGATCACAAAGACAAAGGACAGTACCTTTGGCGCCTCTTACAGGATCGAGGGGGGCAAGGGAGGGCATCCGGAGGAGACCGGGGCGCCGGACGGCACCACCTTCCTTGTGCGGCAGCTCTTCTACAATACGCCGGCCAGGCGCAAGTTCCTGAAGACGCCTATGACAGAGGCCAGCCATGTGGGAGATCTGGTCACCAGGCTCTCCCTGTCCCATCCGGAGATCTCTTTCCAGTTCCGCAACAACGGACAGTCCAAACTGCACACTTCCGGAAACGGAAGGCTCCGGGATGTGATCTACCACGTGTACGGCCGGGAGATCGCTTCCCATCTGCTGGAAGTGGAATATGAGGGCAGAGGCATCCGCATCACCGGCTGTATCGGGGAGCCTGTGGTCTCCAGAGGGAACCGGAATTTTGAAAATTATTTTATCAATGGCAGATATGTGAAGAGCAGTGTGATCTCGAAGGCTATTGAAGATGCCTACAAGGATTTTCAGATGCAGCATAAGTACCCCTTTACGGTTCTGCATATTCAGGTAGACACGGAGATCGTGGATGTAAATGTGCACCCAACGAAGATGGAAGTTCGCTTCCAGAATCAGCAGGAAATGTACAACTGTGTCTGCGAGGCCATTGCACGGTCTCTTCGTCATGATGAGCTGATCCCCCAGATTGATCTGCCTGATCCTCCGGAGATGACAAAGACCATTGCCCGAAACACGGCAGAAAATATAGAAAAACAGAGCGCGCTCTACAAAAAACAGAGCAAACCTGACAGTACGGGAGAGACAGAAAAAGAAAAACAGAGCGTACTCTTTAAAAAACAGCCTGAAAGCAGCGGGCAGAACGTGCAGACTCAGCCGGCGCAGCCGGACCGGGAACCGCGAAAAGATTTGGACTATTTTATGAAGAAAATGAGAGAGAGAGTTCTCTCTTATCACCAGCAGAATGGGGCTGCAGAGGTAAAGGAGCAGGGGCAGATCCGCGAGACGGAGGCGGCCCGGGATCGGATCAGAGAAGCGGTAAATTACCGGGTGGAGACTGAAAAAACAGAGCACGTTCCAGAAATAACTAAGGAGCAAAAAGAAAAAACAGAGCACGCTCCAAAACAGCTTGATCTTTTTGAGGAGAAGCTGCTCAGCCCACAGGCGGCCTCTCAGTACCGGATCATCGGGCAGGTCTTTGAGACGTACTGGCTGGTGGAGTTCAAGGACAATCTCTATATTATCGATCAGCACGCTGCCCATGAGCGCGTCCTCTATGAGAAGACACTGACCGGGATGAAGACAAGAGACTTCACGTCCCAGATTATCAGTCCGCCCATTATCCTGAACCTGACTATGCAGGAAGCGCAGCTTCTCAATACATATATGGATCAGTTTACAAGGATCGGCTTTGAGATCGAAGAGTTCGGTCAGGACTCTTACGCTGTGCGGGCAGTGCCGGACAATCTTTTCAGTATTGCCAAAAGAGATCTTCTCATGGAGATGATTGACAGCTTATCGGATGAGATTTATACTGGACTGGCGCCGGACATCATTGACGAGAAGATCGCATCCATGTCCTGTAAGGCGGCGGTGAAGGGAAATATGAGACTTTCCTCCAGGGAGGTGGAGACTCTCATAGGAGAACTCCTTCAGCTTGAGAATCCCTACCACTGTCCCCATGGACGGCCTACGATCATTGCTATGAGCAGGCGCGAACTGGAAAAGAAATTCAAGAGGAGCGTGTGATGAAACAGCCACTTATCGTGTTGACAGGCCCCACTGCTGTGGGCAAGACAAAAGCGTCCATCTGCCTTGCGAAGAGGATCGGCGGTGAGATCATTTCCGCCGACTCCATGCAGGTGTACCGCCATATGGATATCGGCTCCGCCAAGATCCGTCCTGAGGAGATGGAGGGGGTTCCCCACTATCTGGTGGATGTGCTGGAGCCTTCAGAAGAGTTCAATGTGGTGAAATTCCAGGCCATGGCCAGGGACGCGGTGGAGAAGATCTGCGCAAACGGGCACATCCCTATTGTGGTGGGGGGCACGGGATTTTACATACAGGCTCTCCTGTACGACATCGACTTTACGGACGGGGGAGAGGATGAGAGCTGCCGCAGAGAGCTGGAGGCCTTTGCCCGTGAGCAGGGCGCAGCTGCGCTTCACGCCCGGCTGGCACAGGTGGATGAGGCGTCTGCGAAAGTGATCCACCCCAACAATGTAAAGCGGGTGATCCGGGCTCTGGAATTCTACTATCAGACAGGGGAGAAGATATCGGAGCACAATGAGCGGGAGAGGCAGCGCAGCTCCCCCTACAATTTTCGGTATTTTGTTCTGAACGATGACAGGAGCAGACTGTACCAGCGCATTGACAGGAGAGTGGACCAGATGATGGAGGCGGGACTTGTAGAAGAGGTGCGCCGCCTGAAAGAGATGGGGCTTCGCCCCGGTATGGTGTCCATGCAGGGGCTGGGCTACAAGGAGATACTGGATTACCTGGACGGCGGATGCAGCCTGGAGGAGGCTGTCTACAGGATCAAGCGGGATACGAGGCACTTTGCCAAGCGCCAGATCACCTGGTTTAAGAGGGAGAAAGACGTGATCTGGATCGACAAGCCTTTGTATGATTACGATGAAGAAAAAATAGTGGAGGCAATGCTTTCCCACATAACGGAGGGAGTAGAAGGGATATGTTTAGAGGATTATTCGGGGGCTCCAGATTTTTAAAAAAGATGAATCCGCTCATGGAGCTCTATTCATACAGCAAAAATTCAGAGAAGACATATAAGGAGCTGATGGCTTTAGAGCCCCTTGCCAGGACCAAGGGGGAGAAGGCCATGTTCAATCTGAACCGGGCAGGCCTTTTATATGATATGTACAAATACGAGGAGGCGGCGGACGTGATGAGGGAGATCCCGTCCATCAACCCGGAGTTTGACGCCCAGTGCGCCCAGATGAAGACCCGTATCATGGCGGCGATGACAAGGGGCGAGCACCGCTAGACGGCTGGTGCGGGCAGGATTATAAACAGAAATGTAAAGAAGGAGAAAGATAAATGCAGGATGAACAGATCACCCGGATGTACGAACAGCTGGGAATATCCAAGGACGTGTACAGATTTGGAACGCAGATAGAGGAGAAGCTGAGAGACAGATTTGAGGCTATTGACCGGACAGCTGAGTACAACCAGCTGAAAGTGATCCATGCGATGCAGGAGAATCGGGTGAGTGAAGGCTGTTTCCATTACACCAGCGGCTACGGCTATGACGATATGGGAAGAGAGACGCTGGAGAAGGTGTACGCCAGTGTGTTTCACACAGAGAGTGCCCTGGTGCGTCCTCAGATCGCCTGCGGCACCCACGCCCTGGCTATAGCACTCGGGGCCAATCTGCGTCCGGGGGACGAGCTTCTCTCTCCGGTAGGAAAGCCCTATGACACCCTGGAAGAAGTCATTGGCATCCGCCCCTCCTCAGGATCCCTGGCGGAGTATGGCGTGACCTACAGGCAGGTGGACCTTCTGGAGGACGGCAGCTTTGACTATGAAAATATCGAAAAGGCCATAAATGAAAAGACCAAGCTGGTGACGATCCAGCGGTCCAAGGGATACCAGACCCGCCCCAGCTTTTCTGTGGCGCAGATCGGAGAGCTGATCGCCTTTGTGAAGAAGATCCGCCCGGATGTGATCTGTATGGTGGACAACTGCTACGGTGAATTTGTGGAGCTGCAGGAGCCAAGCGATGTGGGAGCAGACATGGTGGTGGGCTCTCTGATCAAAAATCCGGGCGGCGGCCTGGCGCCCATCGGCGGGTATATTGCAGGGCGGGAGGATCTCATTGAGAACTGTGCCTACCGTCTCACATCCCCCGGCCTGGGCCGGGAGGTAGGTGCCTCTCTGGGGGTTATGCAGTCCTTCTATCAGGGACTTTTCCTGGCGCCCACTGTGGTGGCCAGCGCTCTGAAGGGAGCTATCCTGGCTGCCAATATCTACGAGACATGCGGTTTTAAAGTGGTGCCCGACGGAAAAGAGAGCCGCCACGACATCATCCAGGCGGTGGAGCTTGGCACACCGGAGGGCGTCATCGCTTTCTGCCAGGGGATCCAGGCGGCTGCCCCGGTGGATTCCTATGTGACGCCGGAGCCCTGGGCTATGCCGGGGTATGACAGCGACGTAATCATGGCGGCAGGTGCTTTTGTGCAGGGCTCCTCCATCGAGCTCTCGGCGGACGCACCCATCAAACCGCCCTATGCAGTCTACTTCCAGGGGGGACTTACCTGGCCCCACGCAAAGCTGGGTATCCTGATGTCCCTGGAATACCTGGTGCGGAAAGGGCTGGTCACTCTATGAGAATACTGATCGCAGGAGGCGGGGCGTCCGGCATGACTGCTGCCATAGCGGCAGCCAGGCAGGGCGCCCGGGTGACGATACTGGAGAAAAAAGAGATGCCCGGCAAAAAGATCCTCTCTACGGGGAACGGGCGGTGCAATCTCACGAATATGGATATGAAGGCAGTGTATTTCCGGGGCGGAGACAGCAGGATTGTGGAAGAGGTTCTTGCAAAGTTCGGTCCGGAGGATACGCTGCGCTTTTTTGAGGGGCTGGGACTTCTGACTAAGACAAGGGGAACCCTTGTCTACCCGGCCAGCGACCAGGCTGCCGCTGTGCGGGAGGCACTGTCCATGGAGCTGAAGCGGCTGGGGGTGGAGGTCTGCACCGGCATGACAGTAGAAAGAGCCGAGGCGGGAAGAGAGGGGTTTCGGCTGCTGGCTTCCGGGGCGGAGGGACGCCGCTCCTTTTCCGGCGATGCCCTGATCCTGGCTGCCGGAGGCAAGGCGGCGCCGGCTCTTGGTTCTGACGGCAGCGGCTACGCCCTGGCAAAATCCCTGGGACACACGGTCATCCGTCCCCTCCCGGCCCTGGTGCAGCTTAAGTCTGACGAGGGCTTTACAGGAAAGCTGGCGGGCGTCCGGACAGACGCCTCCGTCAGTCTGTATGTGGCGGGAGAGAAAGTCTGTTCCGATGCGGGGGAGGTGCAGTTTACCGACTATGGCATCTCCGGCATCCCGGTCTTCCAGGTGAGCCGCTTTGCGGCCAAAGCCCTGGAACAGAAAAGAGAGGTCTGGGCTGTCCTTGATCTCTTGCCCGGGATGACAGAAGAGGAAGTGTTGGCTCTTCTGGCCGGGAGGAAGCCTGTTTTTGCAGACAATACGGCGGAGGAGTTCCTGCATGGACTGCTGCACAGGAAGCTGGCTCCGGTGCTGCTGACAGGAAGCCGCATCCGCTGGAAAGAGAAGATGGAGCATGTGGACGGGGAAGCTCTGGAACGTCTTGCGCAGACCTGCAAGCATTTCCGGATCCGGATCACAGGCACCAACTCCTTCGACCAGGCCCAGGTGTGCGCCGGCGGGGTGCCACTGTCAGAAATCAGAGGGGACACTATGGAATCCCGGGTGACCCGGGGACTTTTCTTTGCGGGAGAGATACTGGATGTGGATGGCATGTGCGGCGGGTACAACCTGCAGTGGGCCTGGGCCACAGGCTGGCTGGCCGGCAGAGCGGCCGCCGGGGCAAAGAGACCGAAGAAAGAACAGAAAAAGAGATAGATCAGGAGGCGGCGATGATACGTATTCAACAGCTGAAACTGCACACGGGACATTCAGAAGCACAGCTTGAGGAGAAGATCCGAAAAACTCTGCGGATCAGGGAGGGGGAGAACTTCTCTTATCGGATCGTGAGGCGCTCCCTGGACGCCAGGAAGAAGCCGGAGCTTTTCTATGTGTACACTGTGGATGTGTCCACAAAGGGGGAGAAGGCTCTTCTGCGGAAGAACCGGAACAAACATGTCCAGGAGAGCAGAGAAGTCAGATACAGCTTTCCGGAGCCCGGATCTGAGAAGATGCACTGCCGGCCTGTGGTGTCGGGCTTTGGGCCGGCCGGACTTTTTGCTGCCTATATGCTGGCTCTCCACGGTTACCGTCCGGTGGTGGTGGAGAGAGGGATGGATGCCCTGCAGCGGAAAAAAGATGTGGAGACATTCTGGGAGACAGGCGTCCTGGACGTCCGCTCCAATGTCCAGTTCGGGGAGGGCGGAGCCGGCACATTCTCCGACGGAAAGCTGAATACGCTTGTAAAAGACAAATATGGAAGAAATCGGAAGGTCCTGGAGATTCTGTGTGACCACGGGGCGCCGGAGGAGATCGCCTACGATGCGAAACCTCACATTGGGACGGATCTTCTGATCCAGGTGGTCACCCGGATGCGGGAGGAGATCATAAGGATGGGAGGGCAGGTGTGTTTTCACACCCAGCTTGTATCGGCAGAACCGGCTGCCCCGTCAGGCCGTGATGCAGAAGAGGGGTCCCTGTCTCTGGTCCTTGAGGACACGCTGACAGGAAAGAGGAGGGAGGAGACGACCCAGGCTCTGATCCTGGCCATTGGTCACAGTGCCCGGGACACCTTCGCCATGCTCCGTGACAGAGGGGTTCCCATGGAGGCCAAATCCTTCGCGGTGGGTGTCCGGGCCGAACATCCTCAGTCCATGATCGACGCGGATCAGTATGGGACGAAGGAGGGAGCGGACCGCCCCGACGGACTGCCTGCTGCCGCCTACAAGCTGACCTGCCAGCTTCCTGAGGGGCGGGGTGTCTACACCTTCTGCATGTGTCCCGGCGGCTACGTGGTGAACGCTTCCTCTGAGGAGGGAAGGGTGGCCGTGAACGGCATGAGCTACCACGACCGGGCCGGACGAAACGCCAACAGCGCTGTCATTGTCACAGTGACACCGGAGGACTTCGGCGGGGAAGACCCGCTGGCGGGCGTGGAGTTCCAGAGAAAACTGGAGGAGAGAGCCTGCCAGGCGGGCCAAGGGAAAGTGCCGGTGCAGCTCTTTGGTGATTTCTGCCGCGGGAAGATCTCGGAGCGGATCGGGGAGGTGAAGCCCCAGATCAAGGGAGGCTTTTCTTTTGGAGATGTCCGGGGGATCTTCCCGGAGGAGATAGGCGATGCCATTGAAAGGGGCATCCGGGAGTTCGGGAGGAAGCTGCCCGGCTATGACCGGGAGGACGCGGTCCTCTCCGGCGTGGAGAGCCGCACCTCCTCCCCGGTGCGGATCCTTCGGGATGAAGGACTGGAGAGCAGCCTGCGCGGACTCTATCCTTGCGGCGAGGGCGCAGGCTATGCGGGCGGTATTATGTCGGCTGCCATGGACGGCATGAAGGTGGCTGAAGCTGTCGCCAGAAAATACCGTCCCTTCGACAAAGACGCGAATGATTAAGAAATTTTTAATGGAATGAGTCTATACACTTTTTTTGAAATATGATAGAATATATTGAGTTTTTGAAAGAAAACTTAAGAATGATGTGAGGTGGAGTACATATGAGAGGAGCAGGCAATAAAAATTCCTGGGCCTTATTTCTGCTTATTCTGGCAGGAATTGTCCTGGGAGGTTTTATCGGCATGCTGGCACAGGATACAGGGGCTTTGAGCTGGCTTAACTACGGACAGACATTCGGTCTGGATGAACCGGTTGTGCTGAATCTGGGCATACTTGTCATTACCTTCGGACTGTCTGTCAGAATTACAATAGCCAGTATTATCGGAATGGTTCTGGCAATCATAATCTATCGCTTCCTGTAACAAGGACTCTTCGGGAGTGTTATAGGTGTCTGCAAAAGATGACTCAGAAAAACACAAATACAATGAAAGATCTCCTGGAGTCTGAACGTCCGTATGAGAAGTGCGAGCGGCTGGGAGAAAAGAATTTAAGTGACGCAGAACTTCTGGCCGTCATATTGAGGACCGGGACAAAAGGAGAAAATGTCCTGGAAATATGCCGCCGTATCCTGACGGCAGGGGGTGGCAGCCTTGATGCACTGCACGGGTTTACGAGGGAAAAGTTTCAGAAGATAAGAGGAGTGGGCCGGGTGAAATCCATCCAGCTCATCTGTCTTATGGAGCTGGCCAGAAGGCTGGCAAAGGAGACGGCGCTGAAGGAGCTGAATTTTTCCTCCCCCGCATCGGTGGCCAGGTACTATATGGAAGACATGCGCCACCTTAGTCAGGAGCATATGAAGCTCCTGATGCTGAATACAAAATCTGCACTGATCGGGGAGAGAGACGTGTACAAGGGGACGGTGAACGCCTCCTTAGTCAACCCCAGGGAGATTTTTGTGGAGGCTCTTCAGAGAGAGGCAGTGTCCATTATCCTGCTGCATAATCATCCCAGCGGTGATCCGGCTCCAAGCGGGGCAGATCTGGCCGCCACGGAGAGGATCCGGCAGGCAGGAGATTTAATTGGCATAGAACTGTTAGATCATATCATTATTGGGAATAATTGTTATATCAGCTTCCGGGAAGAGGGGCTGCTATACACGAAAGGATAAGGTCAAAAATGGCACGAAATATATACGGGCTTGATCTCGGCTCCTATGAGATCAAAGTATATGATAAAAAGAAAGATACAATCTGGAAGGAAAAGGATGTCATTGCCATAGCGAATAAAAAAGAAGTGTTTGCTGTGGGGGACGAGGCTTTTGAAATGTATGAGAAGGCGCCGGCCAACATACAGGTGGTGTTTCCCATGAAACACGGGGTTATCTCCAAGTTTGACCACATGCAGTACCTTCTGCAGGGGCTTCTGAAAAAAGACAGAGGCTTTGCCCGGGGAGCGGAGTATGTGATCGCTGTCCCTACAGATGTTACGGAGGTGGAGAAAAAAGCCTTTTTTGACCTGGTGATCCACTCCACAGCCAGAGCGCGGGAAGTTAACATCGTGGAGCGGGGCATTGCAGACGCGGTGGGCCTGAACCTGGATGTGCAGAACACAAAGGGACTGTTTATCGTTAATATGGGCGGTGAGACCACGGAGCTGTCCGTGCTGGCCGGGGGAGGCATCGTGCTGAACCGTCTCCTCAAGGTGGGTGGCATCACCCTGGACCATGCCGTATCCCAGCTGGTCCGCTACAACCATGACTTCCTGATTGGCAGAGTTACGGCGGAGGCCCTGCGCAAGAGGTTCGGTGTGTTCGGCGAGAACAACACCGCCTCCATGAAAGTGGCGGGCCGGGACCTGATCACGGGAGTGCCCCAGCAGAGGGAGATCGCCATCAGCCTTGTCAGAGCTGCTGTGAAGGAGCCGCTGGAAGAGTGTGTGCGGGGAATCGAATCCCTGCTTGACAGAACTCCGCCGGAAGTACGCAAGGCCATTTACAAGAACGGCATCTTTCTTACAGGCGGTCTGGCCAACCTGCCGGGACTTGAGGTCTATATGGAAGAGATGACAGGCATCCGGGTGCGGACAGCCATTGATCCGGATATCTGCGCTGTGACCGGACTGAAGCAGATCATTCAGTCCAAAGAGCTGAAAAAACTGGCATATTCCATGCTGGATGAAAACTATAGGTGGATGAGATAGTATGAAGATCAAAAATCAAAATACCCTTCCAAGTAAATATGTTCTCCTTATACTTGTGATCGTGTGCGGGATCCTTCTGGGGGCGGAGCGTTTTATGGACGGGGGCGGTCCCTTAAGCTGGGTCGCCAACTATACCATTGTCCCCATGCAGAAGGGGATCAGCTACGTGGGCACCTGGATGAGTGATCTGACAGACAACTTTGCCACTCTCAGTGACCTGAGGAAGGAGAACGAGCAGCTGCAGGAGAGAGTGGATCAGCTGACAATAGACAATACGAGACTGAACCAGGAGCAGTATGAGCTGGAGCGCCTTCAGGAACTCTACAAGCTGGATCAGAATTACGGCGACTATGAAAAAGTGGGCGCCCATGTGATCGCAAATAACGGAACCAACTGGTTCAATTCTTTTACAATAGACAAGGGCAGCGAGGACGGCATACGCAAAGATATGAATGTCCTTGCCGGAAGCGGGCTTGCAGGTATTGTGACGGAAGTGGGGCCCAACTACGCCCAGGTGCGCGCAGTCATTGACGATGAGAGCAACATCAGCGGCATGGTGCTGTCCACCTCGGATCTGTGTATCGTGCGGGGAGACCTGACACTGATGGAGGACGGACGGATCCGCTTTGAAAATCTGCCCAACAATGACAACGAGATCCAGGTGGGAGAGCAGGTAGTGACCTCCCATATCAGCTCCACCTATCTCCAGGGGCTGTTTATCGGATATATATCAGAGATCAATGTGGACTCCAACAATCTGACCCGCTCGGGCTATATCACTCCCGCGGTTGATTTCAGCAACCTGCAGGAAGTGCTTGTCATCACAACGACAAAGGAGGATCTGACCCAGACAGACGAAGCGGAGAACGGAGGGGAATAGCCTATGAAGAGAAAGATCATCACAGCCTGTTTCATCATCGTGTGTTTTCTTATGCAGGCTACAGTATTCTCCAAACTTCAGTTTGCTTCCATAAGGCCCAACCTGATGATCATCCTGACATCCGCCTTCGGGTTTATGCGGGGCAGGAAGACGGGGATGGCAGTGGGCTTTTCCTGCGGCCTTCTGATGGATGTGTTCTGGGGAGGCGTGCTTGGTTTTTATACGCTGATCTTTACTGTGATCGGATATCTCAACGGCAGTTTCAAGCGTCTGTTTTTTGATGAGGATATTAAACTTCCGCTGGGGCTGATCGCGGGAAGCGAGCTGGCATACGGGCTGATCGTCTATGTCTGCTTTTTTATGATGCAGGGGGATTTCCGTTTTGGATACTATCTGATACATGTGATCATGCCGGAACTTGTGTACACGATCCTGGTGACAATCGTGCTGTATCAGATCATACTTCACGTGAACCGTAAACTAGAGGCCGAAGAACAAAGGAGTGCAAGCAGATTTGTATAGTATTTGGGAACGTATTAAATCAGGAATTTACGAACTGTTCCAGCGAAGGGCAGTCGTAACAGCCATTGTTTTCTGCATCATGTTCTCTATTCTGGTGGGAAGACTTTTTCAGCTCCAGATTGTGAACGGGCAGTCTTATCTGGAGGACTATACGCTCCAGATACAGAAGACGCGGACCATTCAGGGAACCCGCGGAAATATCTACGACAGAAACGGGACTCTTTTAGCCTACAATGAGCTGGCTTACTCGGTCACCATCGAGGACAACGGAGTGTATGACACGACAGCTGAGAAAAACAAGGCTCTGAACGACGAGATCACACAGATCATAGAGATCGTGGAGGGCAACGGGGACTCCGTGATCAGCGATTTCAGTATCGTGCTTGACGGGAGCGGCGAGTACCAGTTTTCCATGACCGACGAGACCCAGCGGCTCCGGTTTGTGGCGGACGTGTTTGGCGAGCGGTACATTGATGGGCTGGATGAGGAGCAGCGCGGTATGTCCGCCGGGGAGATCATAGACTACCTGTGTACCGATGAGACCTACGGATACGGGATCGACCAGGACAAGCTGGAGAGATCCCAGGTATTGAAGATGGTGAACATCCGCTATGCCATCGGGCTTAACAGCTTCCAGAAATATATCCCCACCACCGTGGCGGAGGATGTCAGCGATGCGACAGTGGCTGAGATCATGGAACATCTGGACGAGCTGCAGGGCGTGGACATCGAGGAAGAGTCTCTTCGGAGATACACAGACAGCAAGTATTTTGCCAACCTCATCGGATATACAGGGCAGATCTCCCAGGAGGAGTACAATGCCCTCAGCGAGGAGGAGCAGGAGAACTACGATCTGACAGACACAGTGGGTAAATCCGGTCTGGAACAGATCCTGGACAGCACCCTGCAGGGGGACAAAGGAGAGGTCAAGCTCTATGTGAACAGCGTGGGGCGGGTGATCGACACGGTAGGAGAGACAGAGCCGAAAGCCGGCGACGATGTGTATCTGACCATAGACGCGAACCTCCAAAAGGCCGCCTACGACATCCTGGAGCAGGAGCTGGCCGGTATACTTCTGTCCCGCATGCAGAATATACTGGACTATGACCGCACCCAGTCAGAGGACGCGGCGGACGTTATCGTGGCAAGCGGGGACGCCTACAATGCTTTTATAGAAAACGATATCGTGGACATGAGCCACTTTTCAGCGGAGGATGCAGGCAGCGCCGAACAGTCGGTGTACGGGAAATTTGCTCCCTACAAGGAGCAGGTGATCAGCCAGCTGACTTCCATCATGCAGGATGGGAACGCCTCTGCTTACCGTGATATGAGCAGAGAATGGCAGGCTTATCTGTCCCACATTGTCAATGACGTGCTGACAGGGGACAACGGTGTGATCATGAGTGACGCCATTGACACAAGCGATGAGACCTACCAGCAGTGGAGGAACGAGGAGACCATCAACATCTACACATACCTCAATTACGCCATCTCCCAGAACTGGGTGGATGCGTCAAAGCTGCAGGACTATCTCTCCTCAGAGGGGAACTACTCAGACTCATCGGAAGTGTACAATGCCATGATCTCCTACGTGACGGATCGGCTTCGGAACAGCACGGCCTTTGACAAGCTGGTTTACCAGTATATGATCAAAGCCGGAACTGTGACAGGGAGAGAGCTTTGCATGATCCTGTATGAGCAGGGGGTACTCCCTATGGATGAGACCCAGTACAACAATCTGGCATCCGGCGCCACAGGAGCCTACGATTTCCTGCGCAGCAAGATACAGTCTCTGGAGATCACGCCGGGACAGCTTGGACTGGAGCCCTGCAGGGGATCTGTAGTCATCACAGATACGGACAGCGGGGACGTGCTGGCCTGCGTCTCTTACCCGGGATACGACAATAACCGTCTGGCCAATACCATGGACAGCGATTACTATAATGAATTGAACACCAGTACTTCGCAGCCTTTCTACAACAGTGCCACACAGGAGACAACGGCTCCGGGATCTACCTACAAGCCGCTGGTCGCTGTTGCCGGCCTGACAGAAGGTGTCATCGATACAGGAACGACCGTGTACTGTGACGGAACCTACGATGTCATCAGTCCGGAAGTACACTGCTGGGTATACCCGGCAAGCCACGGTACCATGAATGTGGTCAGTGGTATCACGAACTCCTGTAATGAATTTTTTAACAATATCGGCTATCAGCTTGGCATGCAGACTGACGGAACCTACTCCAGCGACTACGGCCTGGAGAGACTGTCAAAATATGCGCAGATGTTCGGCCTGAATGAGACAAGCGGCCTGGAGATACCGGAGATGGATCCGAAGATTTCGGATGAGGACTCTGTTCGATCTGCGATGGGACAGGGCACCAACAACTACACCACAAGCCAGCTGGCACGATATATCACTGCCGTGGCAAATGAGGGTACTCTGTATGAACTGACTTTGCTCGACCGGGTGGAGAACGTGGACGGAGAAGTGGTGGAAGAGTACCAGAACGGGGAGGCCCGGACGATAGAGGGCGTTTCCCAGTCTACCTGGAATGCAGTCCATGCCGGTATGGAAGGCGTGGTGCAGAACAGTTCTGTATTTACAGAGATCAACGCCAGCTCGCTGAGCGTGTCCGGAAAGACCGGTACCGCACAGCAGAGCACGACCCACGCGGACCACGGACTGTTCGTGGGCTTTGCCCCCAGCGACAATCCGGAGGTGGCCATGGCCATCCGAATCGCAAACGGGTACAGCTCCACCTATGCATCAGAGGTGGGAAGCAATATATTCCAGTACTACTACCAGATAACGGATCCTGCGCAGCTCATTACAGGACAGGCTGCACAGATCGCAGTCAATACTTCCGGAGACTAAATAAACAAAGCTGGGAGATGGCAGAGTATTTTGAAAGACCATGTCGTGATCAAGGGCAGTAAATACGGCCTGGCAGTTTATCTGGACGACAGCGTTCCATTTGATGAGCTGCTGGAAGAGATAGAAAGTAAATTCAGGGCGGCCGCCCGCTTCTTTGAGGGAGGCGAGATGGCGGTCAGCCTGGAAAACCGTATTCTTACAAAAGAGCAGGAGCGAAGGATTGTGGATGCAATCTCCGGCTCCGCCGGGATACAGATCCTGTGTATACTGGATCATGACGAGAGGAACGAGAAAATATACCGAAGCGCCGTAGAACAGACGCAGGCCGAAATGCCCGGGCAGGACGGCCGTTTCTACAGGGGGACACTGAAGAGAAATCAGGTGCTGGAGTCAGAGGCCAGCATCGTGATCGTGGGAGATGTGGAGGAGGGAGCCACCGTTGTCTCAAAAGGAAGCATCGTGGTGATCGGTGCGCTGCTGGGCAACGCCCAGGCCGGAGCATCCGGCAGGACGGATGTTTTTGTGGCAGCCCTTCACATGAGCCCGGAAAAACTGCGCATAGGCGGCAGAAAAGTGAAACCAGTAATAGGAGGAAGTTATTCATGGGCGAAGTTATTGTAATCACATCGGGAAAAGGCGGTGTCGGAAAGACGACAACTACCGCGAACATCGGGGCAGGTCTTTCAATGTTGGACAAGAAGGTCATTATCATTGACACGGACCTGGGTCTTCGGAACCTGGACGTTGTCATGGGACTGGAGAATTTTATTGTATATAATCTTGTAGATGTTATAGAAGGAAAGTGCAGGCTGAAGCAGGCGCTGATACGGGATAAGCGGTATGAGAATCTCTATTTGCTCCCGTCAGCCCAGACAAAGGACAAGACGGCTGTGTCTCCCGGGCAGATGAAAAAACTCACATCAGAGCTGAAGGAGACCTATGACTACATCCTTCTGGACTGCCCGGCGGGGATCGAGCAGGGATTTCAGAATGCCATAGCCGGGGCGGACAGGGCGGTGGTCGTCACTACGCCGGAAGTTTCGGCGATCCGGGATGCGGACCGCATTGTAGGGCTTTTGGAGGCAGAAAAGATCCAGAAGATCGATCTGATCATTAATCGGATCCGCATGGACATGGTCAGACGGGGAGACATGATGTCTGTGGATGACGTGACGGAGATCCTCTCCATTCCGCTGATCGGTGCCATCCCCGACGACGAGCAGGTAGTCATCGGCACGAACCAGGGGGAGCCTGTCATATCTATGGAATCAAAAGCCGGCGAGGCTTACAGAAATATATGCAGGCGGATCACAGGTGAGGAGGTCCCCTTTCTTGACCTGGAGTCAGGAACCGGGATCTGGTCGAGACTGACGCATATTTTCCATAAAAATTAAGGAGGCATCGGGAGTATGGCAAGACGTTCTTCTGTGCGGATCGCAAAGGACAGGCTGAAGGTGCTGGTCGTATCCGACCGCATGAAATGCAAGCCGGAGGCCTACGAGAGGATCAGCCACGAGCTTTACCAGGTTCTTGCAAAATATATTGAGATTACACCCGAAGAATTTGAAGTTTCCTACAGCAGAACACATGTACATATCAGACTTACAGGAGAAAAGCAGTGAAATTTTTAAAGATAACAAAACCTTACAGATTAAAAGACTATAAATTTTCCCTTGTGATCCTTGTGCTGGCCATTTCCTGCCTTGGCGTTCTTGTCATAGGCAGCGCTAACGAGGCCTACCAGGGAAGGCAGATCACGGGTCTTGTGCTGGCTATCATCCTCATGGTGGTAGTCTCCCTGATTGACTACGTGTGGATTGCCAATTTTTATTGGATCCTGTACCTGTTGTCGGTGGGTATGCTGGCACTGGTGCTGGTGATCGGTGAGACGGTAAACGGGGCAAAGAGATGGATCGATGTGGGATTTACAAACTTCCAGCCATCGGAGCTGGCGAAGATTCTTCTGATCATCTTCTTCGCCAGGTTTATCATGAAGCATGAGGAGGACTTAAGCAGCAGACGGACGATCCTGAAAGCGGTGGTGCTGATACTGATCCCGCTGGCCCTGATCTACGAGGAGCCGAACCTGTCCACCACGATCTGTACGGCGGTCCTGTTCTGCGTGCTCATGTATGTGGGCGGACTCTCCTACAAATTCATCGGGACCGTGCTTTTGATCACCGTGCCGGTGGCTGTCATTCTGCTGAGCCTTGTGGTGCAGCCGGATCAGAATATCCTGGACGATTACCAGCAGAAACGTATCCTGGCCTGGCTGAACCCGGAAGAGTATGCCAGCGACGAGGCCTACCAGCAGAACAACTCGGTCATGGCCATCGGATCGGGACAGCTGACGGGAAAGGGACTCAACAATAACACCACCACATCGGTAAAAAACGGAAACTTCATCCTGGAGCCCCAGACGGATTTCATCTTTGCCATTGTGGGTGAGGAATTAGGTTTTGTTGGATGCTGTATTGTTATTGCATTGCTGTTGCTGATAGTGATACAATGTATATTAATAGGGATAAGGGCCCAGGACACGACGGGCAGGATTATATGCTGCGGAGTGGGAGCTCTTATCGGAATCCAGTCATTTATTAATATTGCGGTTGCCACCCAGATATTCCCAAATACAGGTATACCGCTGCCGTTTGTAAGCTACGGCCTTACATCCCTCTGGAGCATGTACCTGGGAATCGGACTTGTGCTCAACGTGGGACTGCAGCCGAAGAAATATCAGGATAAGCTAAATACACTTTAGTGAGGAGGATGCATTGTATGAATATTGGCCTGATCGCACATGATTCCAAGAAGACCCTGATGCAGAATTTCTGCATTGCATACAGGGGGATTCTGAGCAAACACAACCTGTTTGCTACCGGCACTACCGGGCGTCTTATTGAGGAAGTGACGAACCTCTCGGTCCATAAATACCTGGCAGGACCGCTGGGAGGGAAACAGCAGCTGGGAGCCCAGATCGCACAGAACGATATAGATGCTCTTATTTTTCTCAGGGATCCCCAGTCCCCCAAGCCTCATGAGCCTGAGGTGAACGACGTGATCCGGCTGTGCGATATGCACAATATTCCCATGGCGACAAATCTCGCCACGGCTGAGATCATAGTTCTTGCAATTGACAGAGGAGATTTGGATTGGCGTGAAATGTACAGGTAAAAAGATCGTGCTGACAGGGAGTCTTTGCGCCCTTCTGTTGGCAGTGACAGGCTGCGGGGCAAATGATGCAGTCCTGTCCTACGAAAAAGAAAACTACAGTAAAAATATTTATCAGGCAGAACTTTTTGCCGAGAATCTGTGCGTGTCTGCTGAGGATGTCTCACTGGAAGGATTTGACGGGGACAGCTCCCTCCACGCGATGGGACTTTTCAATGTCACAGACGGAGAGGTTATCTACGGGCAGGATCTGTTTACAAGGCTTTACCCTGCCAGCACCACAAAGATACTGACAGCCCTTGTGGCTATCAAAAACAGTAATTTGGACGACGTTGTCACGGTGAGCAGCGCTGCATCGGCATCCAGCTTTTCCTGGGATGCCTCCATCGCCGGCCTTCAGACCGGGGATCAGCTCACCCTGCGGGACCTCCTCTACGGGCTCATGCTTCCCTCCGGCAATGACAGCGCGGTGGCCATTGCGGAGTATGTGGGCGGCACAGAAGAGAATTTTATGGAGATGGTTAATGAGGAGGCACAGAACCTGATGGCCACCGGGACTCACTTTGTGACGCCAAACGGTCTTCATGATGAGGACCACTACACCACGGCTTACGATATGTATCTCATCTTTAACGAGGCTGTCAAGTACGATGAATTTGTGGATATCATCAGCGCTGACTCCTACACGGCACAGATTACCGGTGCCGACGGAGCGGTCAGGTCTGTTACCTGGGAGCCCACCAGCTTCTACGCGAGAGGAGAGGCGGCGCTTCCCACGGGGGCTACGGTCATCGGCGGAAAGACAGGCTACACAGGGGAGGCCGGGAATTGTCTCGTCCTTCTTGACCAGGCGGCAGACGGGGATTACTACATCTCGATCGTTATGGGAGCGGCAGACAAACCTCTTCTCTATCAGGATATGACAGCGCTGATCGATCAGATCCCGTCCCTGGAGGGATGAGATGACAGATAAGCGTTAAAAAAGCGCCTGCGCGTATAATAAGAGGGAGGGGCATCCGGTGTTGTATACCAGGATACCCCTCCCGACATGTTTTCATGTGTACCCGGCGCAGAGCCGGATCTTTATCAGACCTGCGTGTCGGATGCATTTCGTATTCTTCCAAAAAAGCTGATCGCATACAGGCCGCAGAGCCCTACCAGCGTGTAGATGATCCTTGAGAGCCAGGTCAGGTTCCCGAAGAGAAAGGCCACAAGATCAAAACGGAAAATACCTATCAGAAGCCAGTTGACGGCACCGATGATCACGAGTGCCAGTGAGATATTGTCAAACCATTTCATGAAAGTTCCTCCTTTATTCATGAGATAATGCTAGTATACCCGGAAAGGATTTTTAAAATTCATGTCAGAGAAAAAATTATACTTTCCCTACTCAGAATATTTAAAAAAAATCTATGGCGAAAAAGTCTATAAGCTCCCTGTCAATATTCCCGTCACCTGTCCAAACCGGGTTAACGGGGGGAGAGGCTGTACTTTCTGCGCAGAGGCCGGGACGGGATTTGAGGCGCTGTCTCCGGCGGTGCCTGTGAGAGAGCAGCTCCGCCAGACAAGGGAGAAGATTGAAAAGAAATACAACGCCCACAAATTCATCGCGTATTTCCAGAACTATACCAATACATTTCTGCCACTGGAGGATTTTTCAGCTTATGTAGAGGAAGCGGCTGTGGAGAGGGATATTGTGGAGATTGACATCTCCACCAGACCGGACTGTGTCTCCGGGGAGTACCTGGAGGTGCTGGATCGGCTGCGTGCGAAGCGGGGAACCGGCATCTGTCTGGAACTGGGGTTGCAGACGGTCAATTACCATACCCTGAAAAGGATGAACCGGGGGCATTCCCTGGCGGAGTTTATAGACGCGGTCCTGCAGGCCAAGGCATACGGATTTCAGGTCTGCGCGCATGTGATTCTGAACTATCCAGGAGACGGAATGGAAGATGCGGTGGAGACAGCCAGGATCCTCTCGGCGCTGCGGGTTGATATGGTCAAGATACACTCCCTCTATATCGCAAAAAACACAGTGTTGTGCGAAGCTTATGAAAATGGTACAATATCTCTGTGTTCCAAGGAGGAGTATATGGATCGACTCATTGCATTTCTGTGCTGGCTCAGCCCGGATATTGCTGTGGAGCGCCTGTTCGGCCGTGTGCCGGAAAGAGATGCGGTGTTCTGCAACTGGGGGACCAGCTGGTGGAAGCTGAGGGATGAGGCGGAAAATGAAATGCGAAAAAGGGACGCCTGGCAGGGAAAGTATTTTCACTATCTTGGCGGAGCGGCTTTGAAGAAATGACACAGGAGGCATCATTTTGTCTGGAAAAGAACAGGGAAATATTCAGGTTTACCGGAAAAAATGGAATTTCAATATAGGAATCATTATTTTTGGAATTATTTTTATCTATCTTGTTGTTACCATACTTACATACACCACAGCGAAACACGTCTCCGCCTATGAAGTGCGTGAGGGTTCCATCTTCAGGGATAATGCCTACACAGGTCTTGTCCTGAGAGAAGAGACGGTGGTAAATGCAGAGGCGGATGGATACATTAACTATTTTGTGCCGGAGGGAAGCAAAGTCGGGAAAAAGACGAACGTGTACAGCCTCTCCTCACAGAAGCTGGATCTTTCTTCCGGGCAGGCAACA
Source organism: Lachnoclostridium phocaeense (assembly GCF_959599685.1). NCBI lineage: Bacteria > Bacillati > Bacillota > Clostridia > Lachnospirales > Lachnospiraceae > Lachnoclostridium > Lachnoclostridium phocaeense. The sequence goes on along the minus strand of NZ_CAUGIN010000032.1, from coordinate 9,057 downwards.
GAGGAGGAACAGCAGCAGTCTGTATCAGCGGAAGAGCGGCAGATGATCCTCCAACAGACCCAGAGTTTCAGCGAGAATTTTCAGAACAGCAGGTTCGAGGAGACCTACACGTTCAAGGAATCTGTGGAGAATGTCCTCTCCAGCAGTTCCTCCCAGAGCAAGCAGACCCAGCTGGCCAGCTTGATCCAGAGCGGCGCGGAAGGCGTGACAGCCTACTCTGCGGCGGACGATGGGATCGTTGTCTACTCTGTGGACGGCTATGAAGGGATCACGGCGGAGCAGGTGACAGCGGACATGCTCTCCAGGGCCGACTATAAAAGCACAGAGTTTACGGACAACACAAAGGTCAAGGCGGGAGATGCGGCTTACAAACTTGTGACAGGTGAGGAGTGGACAGTCGTCATTGTCCTGAATGAGGAGATGGCCCAGGAGCTGGCAGATACCTCGTCTGTTCAGGTGCGTTTCTCAAAAGACAGTGAGACGGCCACAGGAAGCCTTTCTATTTACAATACAGAGGATAAGGATGTGAATCTTGGATTCATCACGTTCAATGAGTCCATGGTGAGGTATGTGGGAGAGCGATTCCTGGACATCCAGCTGGTGCTGGAGGATGAGTCCGGGCTGAAGATCCCCAAATCGTCTGTGGTGGAGCAGGAGTTCTACACCGTTCCCCAGGACTACATTACCCAGGGAGGAGACAGCAGCCAGTCCGGTGTTCTTGTGCAGACTGATGCGAATACCACGACATTTGAGGAGGCAAAGGTGTACTACAGGGACAATGAGACCGGCATGGTCTATCTGAACGCAGATGCTTTTGAGGAGGGCACTGTCCTTGTTAAACCCGACTCCAGCGAGACATACAGCATGAGCGAAAAGGGAACGCTGCACGGCGTGTTTAATATCAACAAAGGCTATGCGGAGTTTAAACAGGTGCAGATTCTCAGTGAAAATGAAGAGTATTACATTGTAGAGTCCGGCAGTGACTACGGACTTACTAATTATGACCATATAGCGCTGGATGGCAGCGAGATCCGTGAAGATGAAATCATATTTTAAAAGGAGCTGATACAGTCATGTTGCAGGAGAATTTTAAGCAGGTGGACGAAAATATCCGAAAGGCCTGTGAGCGGGCAGGGAGAGATCCGAAGGAGGTGACCCTGATCGCTGTGAGTAAGACAAAACCTGTGGAGATGCTGCGAGAAGCCTATGATTTCGGCACAAGAGTCTTTGGCGAGAACAAGGTGCAGGAGATCGTGGAGAAATATGACGCTCTCCCGAAAGATATACACTGGCATATGATCGGGCATCTTCAGAGGAATAAAGTCAAATATGTTATTGACAAGGTGGATCTGATCCACTCGGTGGACTCTGTGCGCCTGGCTGAGACCATTGAGAAGGAAGCCGGGAAACACGGGATCACTGCCAGGATCCTGCTGGAAGTAAATGTGGCCGAGGAGGAGAGCAAATTCGGCCTGAAAGTGGATGAAGTGGAGAAAACCATAGAAGAAATTGCCAAATTTCCTCATATAAAAGTGTGCGGACTGATGACAATTGCTCCTTTTGTGGATGATCCGGAAGAAAATCGCCTATATTTTCGCCGTTTGCGCAACTTATCTGTTGACATAGGAGCAAAAAAAGTTGATAATGTTACTATGAGTATTCTCTCGATGGGCATGACCAATGATTACGAGGTAGCGGTCGAAGAGGGCGCGACGATGGTTCGTGTTGGAACAGGTTTGTTTGGTGCGCGCAATTATGCTCAGTGTTAAAGATAACGTAAGATAGGAGAATTTGAAAAAATGGGAGTATTAGATAAGTTTCTTGACATTATGAAATTGAGCGATGATGATGACGATTACGAGAACGACGATTTCTTTGATGATGACTACGATGATGACGACTATGATGACAGATCGTCAAAGAAAAACGGCATTCTCTCCAAGTTCAATAGAGGAAAAGACAGCGGACGTGACCGCGATGACGACTATGATGACTACGATGACGATTATGATGAGAGATCGGCAAGACCGTCTTCTTCCAGAGCTTCCCACCAGCCGGCAGGAAGCAGCAAAGTCACACCCATGCGCCAGCCCTCTTCCAGAAGGCAGGCACCGAACATGGAAGTGTGCGTGATCAAGCCCTCCTCTGTAGAGGATGCAAGAGAGATCACAGAGACACTCCTGAGCGGACGCACAGTCATCCTGAACCTGGAAGGCCTGGATCTTGAAGTGGCCCAGAGGATCATTGACTTTACATCAGGTGCTACGTTTGCCATCAATGGAAATCTGCAGAAGATCTCCAACTACATATTCCTTGTGACACCGACCAACGTGGATATTTCCGGGGACCTGCAGGACCTGCTGGGAACGTCTTTTGACGCATCATCCATGCGGACAAGATTTTAGAGGACGTCTGACGGAACATGAACAAAGAAGAAGTAATGCTTCAGAAGCGTCTGATCGAACTGTCTAATCTTTCATACAAAAGGGATATTGTCACTTTCTCAGATTTTTTGAATTTGAATGAACTGAACATACTGCACACAACCCCCAAAGATCTCTTTCCTTCCAGGTATGAGACATATGGGGGTTATGAGCCTGCGGAGCGTCAGATGGTTGCTTTTCTGCCTGATGCTCTTTATTATGATTATCAATATCCTATTTCTGTGCTCAGGATCAGCCCGGCAAACAGAAAATTTGCCGAGGAGCTCTCCCACAGAGATTTTCTGGGCGGGATCCTGCATCTGGGAATAGAGAGGAGCTGTCTGGGGGATCTGCTGGTCGAGGACAGTGTCTGCCATGTGTTTGTGACAGATACGATGGCTGATTTCATCTGTGAGCAGCTCACAAGGATCCGCCATACAGTGGTAAAGACGGAGAAGATTGATGGAGAGTCTTTCTCCTTCACGCCGCGTCTGGAGACAGTGAAGGGAACAGTAGCGTCGGTCCGCCTGGACACGGTCCTTTCTGTCGCTTTTCCTCTGTCCAGGAGCCGTATGACAGGGCTTGTGGAAGGCGGAAAAGTGTTTGTCAATGGAAAGCTGATCACCTCCAACGGATACCGCCTGAAGGAGGGAGATATTATTTCCGTGCGGGGCATGGGAAAGCTGGTATACCAGGGAGTCCTCTCGGAGACCAAGAAAGGACGCCAGTACATCCAGGTGGGGAAATATATTTAGAAAAGCGGAGGCTTGCGTAAAACAATGACATCTGTGTCAGAAAAAACGGCAAAACATTACATCACAGCGTTTATAATTGCATTGGCAGGTGTGATCCTGGACCAGTTGAGCAAATATATGGCTGTCCATTTTCTGCAAGGGACGGATGGGATCGATCTGATCCCCGGCGTCTTCCGGCTGACCTATCTGGAGAACAGGGGAGCGGCCTTCGGTGTACTGCAGGGACAGCAGTGGTTCTTCTACATCATTACAGCTGTGATCCTGGTGGTGGTGGTCCTGGCCTATGTGCGCATTCCTGCCGGACGGAAATTTCTTCCCTTACAGATCTGTGCTGTGTTTATCGTCTCAGGAGCCCTGGGAAACCTGATCGACCGGGTGCGGCTCGGCTATGTGGTTGATTTCTTTTATTTTGAGCTGATCGATTTCCCGGTATTCAATGTGGCAGATATCTTTGTGACTGTGGCTGCCGTACTTTTGGCAGTGCTCCTGCTGCTGTATTATAAGGAGGAAGATCTTGAACAGATTTTTCACAGTGGAAAATGATGAGGGGGTAAGGATCGACAAGTATCTCTCTTTGGAGATGCCGGATCTGTCCCGCTCACATATCCAGAAACTGATCAAAGACAATCTGATAGAAGTCAATGGAAAGCCTGTAAAAGCCAATTACAGGCTTTGTTTTGATGACAGTATAAAAGTGACTGTCCCCGAGCTGAAAGAGCCGGAAATAGCCGCTGAGGACATTCCTCTGGACATCCTGTACGAGGATGAGGACATCATCATTGTCAACAAGCCAAAGGGCATGGTAGTGCATCCGGCGCCTGGTCACTACAGCGGGACCCTTGTGAATGCACTGATGTTCCACTGCGGTGACAATCTGTCCGGCATCAACGGCGTTATCCGACCCGGCATTGTCCACCGCATTGACATGGATACCACCGGTTCTCTGATCGTGTGTAAAAATGACAGCGCCCATCAGAGCCTGTCAGAGCAGCTGAAGGAGCACTCCATCAGGCGGATCTACGCAGCCATTGTCCACGGCAATATCAAGGAGGAGCAGGGGACAGTGGACGCCCCCATCGGCAGGCATCCCACAGACCGGAAGAAGATGAGTACCAAAGCTAAAAATGCAAGGAGAGCTGTCACGCACTACAAAGTCCTGGAGCGATTTGGTGATTATACGTATATCCAGTGTGAGTTGGAGACAGGGCGCACACACCAGATCCGGGTCCACATGTCTTCCATCGGTCATCCTCTCCTGGGCGACACTGTCTACGGCCCGGCAAAATGTCCGTTTAAGGGGCTGCAGGGGCAGACGCTGCACGCCAGAACGCTGGGTATCGTACATCCCCGCACCGGAGAGTATCTGGAGGTGGAGGCTCCTCTTCCGGCATATTTTGTGAAACTATTGGAGAGACTTAGAAAAAACAACCTATAATTTTCGTAAAATTCTATACATTTCCGGCAAATTGTTGTATAATGCTTAATAAATAAAAAAGCATCCATACATTAGTACTTAATTCTAAGTGTGTACTGACAGGATCAACAAGAAGGAGCGTGGGTAGTATGGAAAAGACCAATACGATTATTACGATAGGGAGAGAATTTGGAAGCGCTGGCCGCGAGATCGGATATAAGATCGCCAAAGATTTTGGGATCAAGCTGTACGATAAGGAGATGCTGAACCGGGCAGCCAAGGAGAGCGGCATCTGCGAGGAACTGTTTGAAGCGCACGATGAAAAGCCCACCAACAGTTTTCTTTATTCTCTTGTCATGGATACGTATTCCCTTGGATATTCTTCGGGAGGTTATACGGATATGCCGATCAACCACAAAGTCTTCCTGGCGCAGTTTGACGCTATCAAGAAGATTGCCAGCGAGGGTCCCTGTATTTTGGTGGGCCGCTGTGCAGACTACGCGCTGGAAGAGTTTGACAATGTGCTGACTGTCTTCATACACGCAAAGATGGAGGCAAGGATACGCAGGATCGCCAGGATCTATAACCTGACAGATGCCAAGGCAAAAGAGATGATCCAGAAGACAGACAAACAGCGTTCCAGCTACTACAATTATTATACAAATAAGAAATGGTCTGATGCGGAGAGCTACGATATCTGCCTGGACAGCTCCGTGCTGGGTATAGACGGTACGGCGGAAGCCATCAAACATCTTGTGGCCATCAAAGAGAGCGATCGGGAGAAGAAACTGTAATTACAGTTTGTAGAAAAAAATATGTAAGAAAAGAACGCCGTCCATGCGAAAAGCATTGGGCGGCGTTCTTTAAAAAAGTCTGAGACAAAAAGCTCTTAACGTGTGTGAATGATCCGCTCTGGCCAGCCCTGGATATTCCCGTTCAGGATAGCTGTAAACATCCGCTGTTTTGCTCCGGGATGCTCCTGGTTCAGCTGGCGGACCAGCTCCTTGGCGTACTGGCGCTTGGTGTAGCCGTCGATGGGACAGCGGCTTTTCACCACAGGGAGATCATACTTATTTTTAAAACCGATCACATCGGCCTCGTCCACAAACATGATGGGACGAATGACAGTCAGATCCATCCGGTCCAGATATGTGCGCGGAGAGAAAGAGTAGAAGCGCCCTTCGAAGATAAGAGAGAGGAGCATGGTCTCGATGATGTCATCTCTGTGATGGGCGTAGGCCACTTTGTTGCAGCCCATCTCTTTTACCGCCTGATTGAGCGCGCCTTTTCGCATTTTGGCACAAAGGGAGCAGGGATTGCTCTCTTTGCGTTCTTCGAAGAGAATGTGGGCGATATCTGTCTTCACAATGCGGTAAGGAACTTCCAGCTCTTCGCAGAGTTTTTTAACAGGAGTAAAATCACACTTTTCATAGCCCAGATCTACGGTGATGGCGCTGAGCTCAAAGTGGTTCGGATAAAAACGCCTCAGGCCATGGAGCGCATAGAGGAGGGTGAGACTGTCCTTTCCTCCGGAGATGCCCACCGCAATATGGTCCCCCGCATTGATCATCTGGTATTCGTCTACTGCCTTTCGCGTGTAGCTCAACAACTGCTGTAATTTCATAATGATAAGTATATCCTTTCTCTTTTTGTATTGTCAATTTTCATAATTATTTTATGACTACTTAATGGCTATTTTTCACGCAGCCGCACTGCGGACGCTGCCTGCCGGCGTCTGTTTTCATCAATAGCTGCGTAATGCTTCCTGGTAGTATTAACATCTTTATGTCCAAGGACATCAGCCACAAGATAAATGTCACCGGTCTCTTTGTAGAGGGATGTACCGTAGGTACTGCGCAATTTGTGAGGGGTGATCTTCTTGCCCGGTGTTACCTGGCGGGCATATTTTTTCACCATATTCTCCACTGCCTGCACACCCATGCGCCGGCGCTGGGTGGAGAGGAAGAGGGCGTTCTCGTGACCGGGGAGAGGAGTAGCAGCCTTGCGGCTTCCCTCCATATATGTCCTGAGAGACTGTTCTACCTCCGGGCCAAAATAGACAACCATCTGATTGCCGCCCTTCCTTGTGATCGTAATACCATTGTTCTTAAAATCAACATCCAGCAGATCAAGCCCCACGCACTCAGAGACACGGATGCCGGTTCCCAAAAGGAGTGTCAGGATGGCCAGGTCCCTTTCCTTTGTCTTTTCATAATAGACTTTTGCCTGACCTGTCAGACTGCTTCCGCATGACTCGACATAATCAAGCAGGAGAGCCACCTCGTCCGGGTCAAGGCGGATGATCGCCTTTTCGTGCTGTTTTGGCATATCTACAAGAAGTGTCGGATTGTTGCTGATATACTGATGTTTGTGATAATAACCGTAAAAGCTTCGCAGGGCAGACATCTTTCTGGCAAGACCTTTTTCACCATTGGTCATCAGTTCATCGTCGTCGCGCCTGTATACCTTCAGATACTCCAAGTATTCCTCAATGTCCACAGGCTCCAGGTTATCCAGATCAGAGACTTTGAACTGGTCCATGGAGTAATTTTTGTACACTGGATTGTTCTCCATCAGAAAGTGAAAAAAGACACGGATATCATAGGCATAATTCATGCGTGTACGGATAGATGAATGAGGTTCAATGGCCCGAAAGAAATCCCGGGCAAACGGAGGCAGGGTTTTCAGTATCTCCCTGAGACGCAGCGTGTAGTCAATGACTGTCTGCTCATGGTAAGTCTTTGTATCTGCCATAATAGAAAAAACCTCCTTTTTATATAATCATTTATAATCCCACACAGAAATTATACTGGATACGGACATGTTTGTCTATATCTTTTGGAAAAATCGGTATTTTACGTATAGATCTATTTCGGATACCAAAGCTCCATATAAGGCATATGACATACAGACAAAATGGACGGTATCCCATCTGTCCCTTCTGCTGTTGCATGAACAGGAAGAAACGTATTGAGATACCGTCCTTGGGTGAGTGTATAATTATATATAAAGCTTTAGAAAGCCTATATATCGTCAGATAATAATAGATCTGAAGATCTTTGTCGTCTATTTGTACACAGTGTCACAGTATACGATGGTGAGGTGATGATCCTCATGGATCAGATCGCCTTTAAGTCCATTGATATCCTTGAGCTCCTGTACATACTCCTGAACAGAAAGCCCGCACGCACCGGCGTATGTCTCGGCGATATCCCAGAGTGTGTCACCGGCTTCAAGCTCAATGCTTTTATAGTATTTATAAGTAGTCTCTGTTGTCTCTGAACGGTCCTGGGCCTGTACAAACCGCATCCCTCTGGCTGCCACAAATATACTGCAGAACACTGCGATAAGAACGGCCGCTGTGACCAGGATCAATTTCTCTCTGTATACTTCTCTTCTTCTTTTGCTGGCTGCGTGTAATCTGTGTGCGTTCATCTCATATTCCCCTCTTCTTAATTAAATGAAATCCAACCCTCTTTTGCTTCGTTTCCCTTAAAAAGTGCACTTATACATTTCGAACATTCGTTCTCTCTATGTCTCTGATTATATTATACGAACATTTGTTTGTCAATAGTCCGGATCAAAAAATCGAACATATTTTCTAAACATTTGTTTGCCTTTTGCAAATCTGTATGCTAAAATGTTAATAGTAAATTTTTAAATGTACAGATTACAAGGGGGAAAACTTATGTCTCAGGGAAAGATCAGCCCGAAGCAGCAGGAAATATTGGAGTTTATAAAGGAGCAGATCCTTACGAGAGGGTTTCCGCCGTCAGTGCGCGATATATGTGAGGCGGTTCATCTGAAATCCACCTCTTCTGTTCACTCTCACCTGGAGACATTGGAGAAGAACGGATATATCAGAAGGGACCCAACGAAGCCAAGAGCCATTGAGATCCTGGATGATACGTTTAATCTCACCAGGCGGGAAGTGACCAATGTACCGCTTGTGGGACGTGTGGCAGCCGGTGAGCCTATTCTGGCCCAGGAGAATATTGAGAACTACTTTCCTATCCCGGTGGAGATGCTTCCGAATAACAATACATTTATGCTGACAGTAAAGGGAGAAAGCATGATCAACGCCGGTATCCTGGACGGGGATTATGTTCTCGTGGAGGAGCAGCATACCGCTTCAAACGGCGATATGGTTGTAGCGCTGATCGAGGATGGCGCGACGGTCAAGACTTTCTATAAAGAAGAAGGCGTGATCCGCCTGCAGCCGGAGAATGACTTTATGGATCCCATCATCGTGAGGGATGTGCAGATCCTTGGAAAAGTGATTGGTGTGTTCAGGTTCTTTTAATTTTCGTTTGTAAAAACTATACGGGAGGCAGCAAAAGCTGTCTCCCGTTTGTTGTTATCTGCCATAATTTGTTTATATGGTTCTTCCCATCTCATAAGCTTCCTGCATGAGAGCGTTTCAAGATTTGTGTAAACTGAAAAAACTGATATAAGATATGTCATT